>JBMYUK010000008.1:0-16947 GCA_049605275.1 Phycisphaeraceae bacterium | reverse complement strand
GGACTGGTGATGGTGAAGGGGTGGTCAACCTCGGCTTCGTCGCCGTCCCCGAGCCCGGCTCGCTGGCGCTGCTGGCGGCGGGCGGGCTGATGATGATCAAGCGTCGCCGGCGTGACGCGTAAGTTTGATTCTCCTCCAAGCGGCGCGCTCTGACAGGGGCGCACCGCTTTTCAACCTGTCACCCCTTGGGCCCCGTATTCACGGAAGGAAGAGAGAACCCGGCCATGAAGAACACCAAGCCCCTGCTCACCGCCCTGACCGCCACCGCCGCCCTCGCCGCCGGATCCGCGGATGCGGATGTGCTCTTTGGGCCGCAGACGTACTCTGGCTTTGATCCGCCGCAGAACACTATCTTTCCAGTCACCAGTCTGACCAACGGCGACCTCGGCGGCAACGACACGCTGGTCGTCACCTACAGCGTGACACGCGAAAACTTGTTGGAAGGTCAGAACTGGCTCACGGTGGGCTTCAACGCGGGTGGCCCCAATATGTTTTCTTTCACGAGCGGTGGTGTTTTCGCCGCCTTGCTGCGGACGCACACCAACACGGGTACGACGGACTCACATGGAGCATTCCAGGCGACCGGCACTTGGGCGGGTGGCAATGACGACGGCGTGGACTTCGATGCGCAATCCCCCGCCGAGCATGCGGTGCGGATCAGCATCGACGGGCTGAGCAGCGGCGGGTTCGCCGGCGTCAAGGACATCACCTATGAGATCGACCACTACGCAAGCAGCGTGGTTTTGGCCGACCGGACCTTCACCGGCACGATCGACTTCGGCGGCACCGATGTCGGTCTTGCGTTGGATATACGATCGTTCTCAGACGGTGCCTTTGTCGCCAACAACGGCACGGACGCCGACCACGTCGTGAACAACTTCACCGTCTCCGCCGTCCCCGAGCCCGGTTCGCTGGCGCTGCTGGGTCTGGGCGGGTTGTGCATGCTCAAGCGTCGCCGGCGTGATGCGTCAGTTTGATTTCTCCTTCTAGTGGCGGTGCGTTCCGGCAGGGGCGCAGCGCCTTTCAGCGGGTGGCGGGAAAGATGCGGGCAGGAGCCTGTCACGCGGCGAAGTACATCAGGGATCCCCACCATGCGTAAAGCCTTCACCCTCATCGAGCTCCTGGTCGTCATCAGCATCATCGCGTTGTTGATCGCGATCCTGCTGCCGGCCTTGAGCCAGGCGAGGGAGTCGGCCAGGCTCTCGCAGTGCCTCAGCAACAACCGCCAGCAGGTGATCGCCTCGAACGTGCACGCGACCGAACGCAAGGAGCAGTTGCCGATCGCCGGGTCGATCACGGGCATCACGCTGGTGGGCACGAACCCGCAGCTCAAGAACACGGTGCTGTATGACGACGGCGGGACGCTTCGCCCGGCCCCGCTGATGGCTCAACTCGCCGAGTACATGAGCACGAGCGTCGATCTGACTTCTCGGGCTACCGTCGAGCAGCACGTGCAGGACAGGTCGCGGATGCAGGCGTTCCTGTGCCCAAGCCATGCCGAGCCGATCGTTGCGACCACGCTGGTGCAGGGCAGCAACCCCTGGGGCGCACCCGATGGCTTCACCAGCTATGGCTACAACGAGGCGCTCCTGGGCTACCGGCCCGGATCAGACCGCGTCTTCGGCGACCTCAATCGGGTCCGCACACCATCTAAGGTCATGTTCCTCGGCGACGCCCAGGCCCGTACGTTCTTCCGGCCGCTGATCGATTTCTTCGACCAGGGCCCCAACGACACGCTCTACACGTATTACCAGTTTGATGTGGCAAATAACGTCAACCTCTTCGACCCCGAGCGGCACGATGATCGAATGACGGTTTCTTTCGCCGACGGCTCGGCAACAACGATCAAGATCATCGAGTCCGACATGGATGAGGTTTGGCTGTCCAGGGGCCTGGGGGATAACTGAGTTGGACCGTTCTTATCTTCTTGGAGCAACCGTGCGTCGTGCCTTCACCCTCATCGAACTCCTGGTTGTCATCAGCATCATCGCGCTGTTGATCGCGATCCTGCTGCCGGCGCTTGGCCGGGCGAGGGAAGCGGCGCGGCGGACGCAGTGCCTGTCCAACCAACGCGGCATGGTCCAGGCGTCTATCGCCAGCGCGGTGGACGACAAGGGCAAACTGATCATCATGAACGGCTCGATCAAGAGCTGGTCGCCACAGGTCTGGCACGTCGGCGGCGGCGACGGTGAGCTGGGCAAGTGGGTCGGCTACATGGACGACTACTCGATCGAAAAGGGCAGCCGATCGATGTACTGCCCGTCGTACGGCGACGACCCGCTGCACAGCTACGGCAACGGCTGGCCCAACCCGATCTTCGGCGGGCTCAACGCCATCGGCTACGCCTACTTCGCCGGCCACTCAGGCGACTCGACCAACACCGACCGGTACCGCAACAAATGGGCCAATACCGGCGCCGACGACGCGGCCTACACCCTCGAAGACGCGCCCGACCTGCCGGTCATGGCGGACATGATGGAGGGCAACACCGGCAACTGGCTCTACTACGCCCACTACAAAGGGGCCTCGGTCGGCGGTGGGAACACCAACTCCGCCTTCGGCACGCCGACGCCCAACGCCCCGGACCCCGAAGGCATGAACGGCGCGTACCTCGACGGCTCGGCCGGCTGGTCGGGCTTTACGACCAGCGACATGGAGATCTGCTGGGGCAACGCGGCCAGCGGTTTCTGGTGGCCGTATCTAAGTAATTGATCGGTT
The DNA here is from genome assembly GCA_049605275.1 of Phycisphaeraceae bacterium. Taxonomy (GTDB): domain Bacteria; phylum Planctomycetota; class Phycisphaerae; order Phycisphaerales; family Phycisphaeraceae; genus JAHQVV01. Next base: position 14,229 of record JBMYUK010000008.1, on the reverse strand, counting down.
CTCAGTCCCAAATAGAAACTCGTTATGCATCGCGCCTTCACCCTCATCGAGCTCCTGGTCGTCATCAGCATCATCGCGCTGTTGATCGCGATCCTGCTGCCGGCGTTGAGTAACGCCCGGGCGTCGGCACGCAACATCCAGTGCGCCGCCAACAAGAAGCAGATCGGCGCGGCCCTGTTCATCTACACCGAGGAGAACAAGAACCGCCTGCCGGCCATGATGCTCTCCGAGGGCGGGGTGCAGTGGAGCGGGCCGTTCTGGCAGGACCAGCTTGTAGAAACGCTGCCCGGCGAAGAGGTCTGGCTGGGACGCAACGCGGTGTTCTACTGCCCCAGCGTCGCGGGCAGCCACGGCATCTCGGACTACGGCAACAACATCCAGTTGATCCCCTCGATCGGCTACCCCACGCTCAACTACGACCGCCTGTTGAAGGTCGACTCGATCCGCAACACGAGCGGGGTCGTGCTGACCGTTGACAGCGTGAGCGATCCGGTCAACAACCCGGATCGGGGCTCGTGGTTTGTCTCGCAGTTGTTTCTCACGCTCGGCAAGGTTACGCCCAACGTGCCCTGGCCCCCGCGTCACGGGCAGGCGATGAACGTGCTCTGGGCGGACATGCACGTCGTGGCCGAGAACGCCGAGGAGTTGGTGGACAACCGCTACAACTACTTTGTGCCACGCGGATTCTGACACTTTTGATCGAAACGCCATGATTAAGGACCTGTGCATGCGTAAAGCCTTCAGCCTCATCGAACTCTTGGTCGTGGTCTCCATCATCGCGCTGCTGATCGCGATCCTGCTGCCGGTGCTGAGCAAGGCGCGTGAGTCGGCCAGGCAAACCAAGTGCATGTCCAACCTGAGCCAGCAGGGCAAAGCAACGCTGGTCTACGCGACGGATCGCGATGGCTATTTACCCGTCGCCCGTGACAGCACCAACGTGCTCTTCAGAAACCACATGTCACGCTGGTTCCGTTCGGCCAATCACGGCAACGAGAACCTCGGTTACGTCTGGGACGCCGGGGTCATGGAAACAGGCGAGATCTTCTTCTGCCCATCGATGACCCACCCGGGCTACTCCTGGGACACATACCGAGAAGACTTCCCGACCAACCGCTCGCCTTTCCCGGGTTGGAGCAGCGGAATCCGCAGCAGCTACAACCACAACCCGATGACGATGACCCAGACCAACCGCGAGCGGCGGTATCAGAACATCGAAGCATTCAAAACCGGTGCCGTCCTGTTGGGGATGGACCTGGTCGAAAACTCGGGCAACGGGATCACCGCTGCGCACAAGGATGGTTTCAGTACCTTGCGCGGCGACCTCAGCACACACCTGCTGCTGTACGCTGACGTGAGCGACGATATTCAGAATGTGTCCGGCATCCATAACACAAATTATGCAAGCTGGGATGCAATCCTTAACAGCCTGATGGGCGGGATTGATTATGCGTGGTATCAGCCATAAGGGACGGGGAACCCGAAGAGTTCGTGGTTTGCGCACGGATCGCGCGGGCTCAAATACGTCGAGGGCAAGAAGATTGATATCAGCGAATCAGACGCCGACGGCGGTTACTCCATGATGAACGACGGCTCACTACGCTGGGTCGCTGCCGGTGATATGGGCAAGTTCGCCGCAGAGGATGACAACGCCCAGCAGGGCTTTTGGTACGACTCCCCGGCTTACGAGCCCAGGCCATAGAGACGAGCGATGCGAAATCCGTCAAACCGACTTGCCTTCACCCTCATCGAGCTCCTGGTCGTCATCAGTAGCATTGCAAGCAAAAAGGGGCAGCAAAGAAGATAGATGTACAACAACAAACTCCTTCAGGAACTTCATTTAGAGCGTGTCCGCGCGATTACCCGTAGACATTTCCTCGGCAAAGCGACCAAGAGTTTTGGTGCCGCGGCTTTGGCCGGGCTGTTGACGGACAACGCGCTGGCTTCCCCGGCATCGATCGAAGAAGCGGTGCTCAAGCAGGCGACGCATTTCGCTCCCAAGGCCAAGCGGATCATCTACATCCATCTGGCCGGCTCGCCTTCGCAGCACGACCTCTTGGACTACAAGCCGCTATTGAATAAACGCAACGGCGAGATCGCGCCCAAAGAGGTCTACTCAAGCCGGTCCGCGTTCGTCAAGCCCAACGCGAAGGTGCTTGGCACGCCGCACCAGTTTGAGCAGGTCGGCGGGTCGGGGGCCTGGGTGAGCAACCTGCTGCCGCACTTCAAAACGATCGTGGATGACGTCACGATCGTGCGGTCGATGTATACGAATCAGTTCAACCACGCGCCGGCGCAGTTGTTGTTGTTCACTGGACACATGCTCCAGGGCCGGCCTTCAATGGGTTCATGGCTGACGTATGGCTTGGGCAACGAGAACGCGAACCTGCCGGCGTTCATGGTTCTGGTCTCCGGTGGCAAGAGCCCATCGGCGGGTGGCGCGGCGTGGGGTTCGGGCTTCTTGCCTTCGGTCCATGCCGGGGTGCAGTGCCGCAGCGAAGGCGATCCGATCCTTTATGTGAGTGATCCGAAAGGCGTAAGCCGGGACAACCGACGACGAACGATCGACGCGATCAACAAGATCAACCAGGCCCAGGCCGAGGAGTTTGGCGATCCCGAGACCCTGACGCGGATCGAGCAGTACGAACTGGCGTATCGGATGCAGACGTCGGTGCCCGAGGTGATGGACATCAAACGCGAATCCGCCAAGACGCTGGAGATGTACGGCGCAGAGCCCGGCAAGGAGTCGTTTGCGAACAATATCCTGCTGGCGCGCAAACTCAGCGAGGCGGGTGTGCGGTTCGTCCAACTCTTCGACTGGGGATGGGATACGCACGGCACGAGCAAGAACGGCGACCTGATCCACCACCTGCCCAAGAAGTGCGAGCAGATGGACCGCCCAGTCGCGGCGCTGATCAAGGACCTGAAGCGGCGCGGGCTGCTGGACGAAACGCTGGTCGTCTGGTCCGGTGAGTTCGGGCGAACAGTCATGAACGAAGAGCGGAAGAAGGGTACGAAACTCATCGGCCGGGACCACCACCCCAACTGCTTCACGATCTGGATGGCCGGGGGCGGGGTCAAACGTGGCGCGGTGTATGGCTCAACGGACGAGTGGGGTGCCCACGTCGCGGAAAACCCGGTCCATGTCCACGACCTGCAGGCGTCGATTCTTCATCTCATGGGCATCGATCACAAGAAGCTCACCTACCGGTTCCAGGGCCGGGACTTCAGGCTGACGGATGTCCACGGCCATGTGGTGAAGGATTTGTTTGCATGACCTTGTCAATTGACACTTTGCATTATCTGTGTCCAAAAATGTCCAAATTTGTATCAATCTGCATGCTTGATGCATCTAATTCATTATGAAGGTGTTTCCCAATAAATTGATCCTCGTCGGGCTCGCAGCTATCGGTGCAGGGTCGATTCTGATTGGCCAAAACGATAGGAATATCGGTCAAGCGATAGCGGCGAATGTAGCCACTCAGCAAGCGGCGGAGGCCGAGCCGGCCATCGATCCGACGGTGCTGAAGGACAAGGCGATGCAGGTCATGGAGACCTATTGCGTTTCCTGCCACGGGCCCAAGGAGCAGAAGGGCAAGGTCCGGCTCGACGCATTGGAGACGATCGACCCGGTAGACCTGCAGGAACTGTTCGCGACGACGAAAGAGGTCGTGCACTTCGAGGAGATGCCCCCGGCCAAGGCCAAACAGCCCAGCGAAGAAGAACGCAAGGTGCTGATGCAGTGGTTGGAGAGCCAACTCTCCGGCGAGGCCGCCAAAGCGTTGGCCGAGAAGCTGCTGCGGTTCGAATACGGCAACGTGGTCAAGCATGAAGACCTCTTCTCCGGCGAATACGCCGACCTGCCCGCATACACAGCCGACCGGCGATGGTTGATCAGCGAGTTCATCTTCAACGAAAAGGTCAATGACCTGCTGAACTACCACCCGACGCGGCGGATCTACGGCAAAACTTATCCGGTCGCTGGCGACAGCGGCATCCACTGGAGCCCTAAGAGCGAACGCGGCAACGCGTTCCGACGGGAGATCACCAACCCCTTCAAGCTGCCCGATATCGTCGGCGTGCGGTACTCGGGCCACGAGGCGGTCACCGGCGGGACCCTGCTGACGATGCTCGGCAACACCAAACGTATCGCGGGGCACATGTCGTCCGAGCGGATCATGTCCGAGCACTACCCGGCCATGCACGCGCTGATGGCAACCGAGTTTGAGCACCGGGAGATTCTTCGCAACCGCGAGAAGTTTCTCTCGACCTATACGTACATGGACCACCTGCTCGAAGACCTCTACACAAAAGAGCACGAGAAGCTGCTGCCGAAGCTGGTCCGGCTGGACATCCCTTACCCCGGCGACCCGGTCATCGCCAAGCCCGGCCAGAGCGTTCGCGTGAGTAATCTCGGCTTCCTGCCCCGGCTGGACATGGAAGATGTCAACGCCATCTTCCTGAGCATCGCGACCTACAAGGCCGGGCCGTTCAAAGCCACCGAAGACCTGTCGAAGATGACGACCAACAGCAAGGGCGAGAAGCGTTGGGCCCCTTACATGGACGCCGAGCGCACCGAGTACGACCAGATCATTGCGAAAGCCGAGCGGGACTGGTTCATGGCCGGCGTCACGGCATATCGCATCCAAAACCGTGTGACGCTGATGAAGCAGTTCTGGGACCAGTGGGACATGAACGCGATCTACGGCCGGGTGAAAGGTTTTGTCGGCAAGGCGGACTACAAGCCGCTGAGCGATGCGGAGATGGCGATCATCGGCGACACGATCAAGAAGCATCGTCAGAAGGGTGACACGTACCAAGACATCATCGACAAGTGCGTGGCGGATTGGACGGCGGGCTTCGCCGCTGAGCGTGAGGCGGCGGGGGATGTCAACGATGCAAAGCTTGCCGCGATGATTGACGAACTGTACGTCAAGATTTACGAGCGGCAGCCGACGTCGGCCGAGCGGCTAAACGATGTCGCCCTGATGAAGTCCTACCTCGCTCAACTGGAGACCCAGCCGGCGATCGAGAAGCTGATCGAGTCGCTGATCCTGAAGAACGAGTTCATGTACCGCTTCGAGTTCGGCGTAGGCGAGGCGGACGAGCACGGCCGACGCATGATGTCGCCGCGCGATGCGAGCTACGCGCTGGCCTATGCGTTGACGGATTCATCGCCGGATGAGGCGCTGGTCAAGGCGGTTGAAGAAGGCCGGCTCAGTACACGCGAAGACTACGAGCGCGAGGTCCGGCGGATGCTTGATCGCCGCGACCGCTGGACGATAATTGACGAGGCGGTTCAGTCGACAGGCCTGAACGCGAGCGTCACGAATCAGCCGATCCGTAAGCTGCGTTTCTTCCGTGAGTTCTTCGGCTACCCCAAGGCGATGACGGTGTTCAAAGACGACGCACGATTCGGGGTGCCCGGGCATAGCGGCACCGTGACCCGCCTGATCGACGAGGCGGACCTGCTGGTGGAGTACATCCTCGAGAAGGATGAGAAGGTCATCGAAGAGCTCCTGACGACCGAAGAGTTCTACGTCTACCACAACGGCGACAACGCCGCGATGAAGGCCGCCTCCGACGAACTCAGGCGTCTTTATGATCGCTTCAAGGACACGGACTGGAAGAACTTCGAGCCCGAGGACCTCACGGCCCACATGGACTTCCTGCACACCATCTTCGAGTTCAAGAAGACCCGCAAAAAAGATGAGAAGTCGTACCTCGTGACGCTGCGTCGCGTCATGCCCCAAATCGAGCAGCACTTCAGCCAGGGGCAGCGCAGCGGCATGCCCTACATGAAGGTGAACCAAGGCTTCTGGCACGGCGGGCCGGTGCTCGGCCGAACCGGCCAGCAGATGCGTGGGCACGAAGTGACCTCCTACTGGAACATCGACTGGCGGACATGGGACTATCCCACCCAGCAGCCCACGAAGATGCCCAACCGCAAGGGGCTGCTCACCCACCCGGCCTGGTTGATCGCGCACTCGCAGAACCTCGAGTCCGACCCGATCCACCGCGGCAAGTGGGTTCAGGAAAAACTCTTGGCGGGGACGATCCCGGATGTGCCGATCGAGGTCGACGCGGTCATCCCGCCGGACCACGAACTGACCCTTCGCGAGCGGATGGAGGACCGCACCGGCGATGCGTACTGCTGGCGCTGCCACGTCAAGATGGACCCGCTGGGCTTCCCCTTCGAGGAGTACGACGACTTCGGGCGGTTCCGAACGCAGGAGAATCTCGAGCATCCGGACAACCTGATTAAGCCCGCACCGAGCCGTAGCAAACTGGACGAACTGACCTTCGGCGTCGCGCTGCCGGTCTACAAGACCAAGCCGGTGAACCCACGTGGCACACTCGAAGGGACCGAGGACTCGACGCTGGACGGGCCGGTCGAAGATGCGTTCGAATTGATCGATCGCCTGGCCGAGTCCGACAAGGTCCGCCAGTCGATCATCCGCCACGCCTTCCGTTACTTCATGGGGCGTAACGAGACGCTCTCTGATTCCAAGACGCTGATCGACGCCGAGAAGGCGTATCTCGACAGCAACGGCAGCTTCGACGAAGTGATCGTCTCGCTGCTGACCTCAGACTCGTTTATTTACCGCAAACCCAACCCCAAGGACTGATTGTTATGTCCATTAATCGACGCGAATTTATCAAGACGACCGCCGCCGGGACCGCCTCGCTGGCGATGATGCCCGCTTTCAACGGCCTGCTCGCCGCGCCCGCACAGGCCGCGGCGTCCGCCGTCACCAGCGGCGGCTTCCCGCACCGCTTTATCTTCCTCCGCAAGTCCAACGGCAACCTGGTCAAGCAATTCGGCCTGCCCTCGTTCTCGGCCGAAGAACGCAAGCTCGAAGAAGAGAAGCGGGCCTTTGAGGCCGATCTTGCGAAACACGAGTTACCCGAGTGGCTGCGTGGGCTGGACAAGCACAAGGACCATATGACAATCCTGCACGGCGTGTCGATGGTCGTCTCCGGCGGCGGGCACTTCTCGCACTCCGGGTGCATGGGTGCTTATCAGGCCGGCCGAGACGTCCTGAGCAAGATCAAGCGCGCGACGATCGATTTCGAGCTGGGCCGATTGTTCCCTTCGCCCTTTGGCCACATCGAGTGCTCGTTTGACAACTTCTACGGAGGGGGGATTATCGCGGGCAAATCCGCGCCCGCGCCGCAGACGCGCAACTACTGCTACGCCGACCCGATGACCGCATACAACGAACTGTTCAAGTCCGTGACGGATACCAGTTCGGTTGCCTCAAATGAGAGGTTGCTCGATTACCTGCACGAAGAAGGATCGCGTGATCTCAAGGGTCTGGACGGCGAAGAGCGCCGAAAGATCGACAACCAGGTCCAATCCATCGAAGCCATCCGTGAGCGAAACGCAAAGGTCGCTGCGTTGAAAGACAAGATCGAAAAGCACCTGCCCACGCTCGACCCGGTCCACGAGGGCGTCGGTGCGAACGCGACACTTCCGCAGAAACAGGAGGCGTTCACCGAGGTGATCGTCGCTGCCCTGGCCGCCGGCCTGACCAACTCCGTGACCTACACCATCGACCTGCTCGGCACGCCGATCGGCTCACTGCCCGAGAACGAGGAGAACACCGACATCCACGCCGTCGGCCACCGTAATGATGATCGGGCGCTGGAGATGCGTGACATCATCAAGACCTACCACATGAAGCAGGTCGAGACGCTGGTCACCAAGCTCAAGGCGATCCCCGAAGGCAACGGCACACTTTTCGATAACACCACGATCATCTACATGCCCGAGACCGGGGCTGGCCACCACAGCCCGAGCAACGAGATGCCCATGGTCATCATGACCGGCAAAAACTCCAAGCTCGACATCGCCGGCCGATACATCCGACTTCCGTTCCACGGCGAGAAGGGCCACAAGACCCTGAGCAACTGGTATACGACCCTGCTCAATGCTTATGGCAACCCGATCGAGCACTACGGCGACCTCGATCTCACTATGCAGCGAAACCGCCTGGATCAGATGGGCGCGATCAAGCAACTGATGGCCTAGCGCCTCCACTTTGAGAAAGCAAAACATGTTCGAATCGAATCTACGCAGAATGTTCGGCGTTGCGCTGTTGTTCATCGCACTTGTGTTGCCGTGCTTTGCAGCAAAGGCGCCGGCAGGTCTTCAGCTCGCCACACCGTTCACCGACAACATGATCCTGCAGCGGCAAAAGCCTGTCCCGGTCTGGGGCTGGGCTGAGCCGGGCAGCGACGTGACCGTCTTGTTCGCGGGTCAGACGAAGACTGCCAAGGCCGACGCGAAGGGCAAGTGGATGCTCAAGCTCGATGCGTTGAAGGCTTCCGCCGAGGAACGCGACTTTACGGTCTGTGTGACTTCCGGCCCGTCCGTCACACTCTCGGGCGTGCTCGTCGGCGAGGTCTGGTTCTCCTCGGGCCAGTCCAACATGGTCTGGGTCGCAGCTAAGAGCGAGGTCAGCAAACTCGCGAACGAGATCGCTAACGCCGAAACAGACATCCCGATCCGCGAGATCAATATCAAGACCGCATCCGCGATCTACCCGCAGGACCTTGCCGAGGTGGAAGACGGCGGCTGGAAGAAGTCGAGCGAGGCTGGTGGATTCTCTGCATTATCGCTGGCCTTTGCACACTCTCTCTACGAAGAATTGAATGTGCCAATCGGCATCCTCCTGAGCGCCCACAGCAACACGCGCATCGAAGCGTTTACTCAGGGCGAGGCGATCCTCAAGCACCCTGATATCAAGATGGATGCCAAGCAGATACGCGACGCGGACGTGCTGACCGAACAGGGTAAAGACGCTTTCGCTCAATACGAGAAAGACATCCTCACCTGGCAGGATGAAGCGGGCGAGGCCGCACTTGTCGCGGCGAAGATGCCCCAGCGCCCCAATCTGCCAGGCATCGCCGGCTCGTGGCGTGGTCCGTCCCAGTTCTACAACGGCAAGATCCACCCGGTTGTCCCTTTCGCCATCCGCGGCACGATCTGGTGCCAGGGCACGAGCAACGATGGTGACGGTGCGGTCTACGCTGACCGCATGGAAGCGCTGCTCAACGGCTACCGCGACGCTTGGGACATGCCCGACATGCCGTTCATCTTCACGCAGATGCAAAGCTACGGAAAGAACATGAACCCCGACGACCTGGGCTTCGGCGAGATCCGTCAGTCGCAGCACAAGTTCTTTATCGACAACCGCGAGAACGTCGGCATGGTCGTCCAGTTCGATGTCAACGCCCACAGCGCAAATGGCATCCACTACAGCAATAAGCTGCACCCCGGCATGCGCATGGCTCGCTGGGCGCTCGCGAAGACCTACGGCAAGGACCTGCCTTACACCGGCCCGATCTTCAAGGGTTACCAAGTCAAAGGCGACAAGGCCATCGTCGCCTTCGAAGACGGCTCACTCTTCGGCGGGCTGATGGTTGGCAGCAAGGTGTCGGAGGTCGACAGCCGAGGCCGAGAGAAACGCGAACACGAGCCGGCCAAGCCGACGCCCGACGCCAAACTCAGCGGGTTCCGCCTCTGCGGTGCGGACAGGAAGTGGTACGACGCACAGGCGAAGATCGTGGGCGACACGGTCGTCGTTACTTCGCCGAAGGTGCCCGAACCGATCGGCGTGCAGTACGCCTACTGCGCGGTGCCGGTTGATGCGAACCTCTACAACAAGGCTGGCCTGCCCGCGACGCCGTTCGCTCAGATCGAGAACGATTTCATCCTCGTCGGCTACGAAGAACGCATGGCCGAACTCGAAAAGCGATTCGCGCGATTCATCGACCCGAACCACCCCATCCTCCAGGTCGCCGAGTACTACCGCGACGGCGTCATCATCCAACGCGGCAAACCCATCCCCGTCTGGGGCCACGCCAACATCGGTGAGACCGTGACCGTCACGCTCGGCGGCATTACGAAGACGACCCAGCCCAATAAGCATCAGCAATGGTCCGTGACGTTTGATGCGCTCTCGGCGTCAAGCGACCCCATCACGCTCGACGTGAAAACCACCAATGGCTTTCATCGCACCGTCAAAGACATCCTCGTTGGTGACGTCTGGTATCTCACCGGCGCGAAAGAGATGTCCAGTCAATGGCCGTACAACACCAAGTCCGCCGACGCTATTATCCCGGACCCGCTGCCACTGGTCCGCGAATTCCGACGTCGAACCAACGGCGACAAGACCGACACCCCGCGCAAGCGACGGTTCGAGACCGGCGCCGGCAAGTACCGCTCCTACTGGGCCGACGCGGACTATTCAAAAGAAGGTCAAGGTGTCACGACCTTTGCATACTACTTCGCCAAGACACTCGGCCGCGACGGCGTGCCGCAGGGCTTCATGTCGATGTCCTCGGGATCGACAGGCCGTGACGGTGTGTCTTCATACGCCTCGCCGCTGTCTTGGACATCTTTTAACGGCGTAAAGGACTTAAACAATCCCGCGTTCAAAGACCGGATCAACGAGCTGTTCCTGAAGTACCCCGGCACGGAGATCGCCAAGCGGGCAACCGCTGCGCACCTCGACGAAGTGCGAGCGTTCGTAGAAGAAATCATCACCCTCGCTAAGCAAGGTGCCGACGTTTCCACCTTCCCGATGACCGCGCCCAAGTTCCCCGAGCCCGGCAAGGACAGCCCGGTTCCGACCGACCAGATCCCGACCTACGCGTACAACTGGAACGTCGCTCCGCACACGCCAATGAACGTCTCGGGCGTGATCTGGATACCCAACCGCGCCAACATCCCGCCCAATCCCGCAGAGTACGCCGCCGAGCTAGAGGCCTACGCCAAGAGCCTGCCCACGACATACGGCATGAACGACGTGCCTTTTTATTATGCCCAGCCTTCAGCAATACTTGTTCCGGGTATCTCTAAGCCCAGCCTCCCAGATGCTAGAGGAATTATCTTCGATCAATGGCCGATCAGTCTCAAGGCGTTAGCCACCGAACTCGCTCGCCTAGCTCAATAGTTCTGGTTTACGAATCATTCAACACTGATCAGGCCGGGGTCCGTGCAGGGCACTGCTTCAGCAAGTAGACGCTCATCTTCTAGATGAGCCGACGAGCAACCCGTTGCGCGGATGACGAAGTCGATCGCGCGCTCGCTGTTTACGACGAGCTCATCCGCGTGACGACCGATCCGGACGCCCGCAAAGACATCCAGCCCTTACCGGCCAGCATCGGTCTTAACATCGGGCTGAACTTCACCGAAGGCACGAAGGGCACCAAACGTAAAGTCCGCGAACTCCAGAGCGGCGTCATCGCGTTCAACAACACACTTTTTGAGCAGGAACTCGGTCGCGGCGGTGGTCGCCACGGCCGGGAAGATTCTGAGCCGTGCCGTAAAGAAAAGACGCCGACGTCGGCGACACGGCCCAACAACGAACCCCGTGAGGGCATTTCGTACACCAAGTGTAATCGGGGCGGCCAGATTTGAACTGACGACTTCCTGCTCCCAAAGCAGGCGCTCTACCAAGCTGAGCTACGCCCCGTGCTGCGTCTGGTCAGTATCTCACACGCGGGGCGGGGGGTCCAGTCGCGGCGTCAATCGCAGGCGTTTCGCGGTGTTGGGGCCTGCGAGGCGAGCGGCTTTTTTGCCCTCGCAACTGATACTTAATCGCAGGTTAAGTATCGCATCTGCAACACATTATCAATTTTCGAAAATCGGCGATTTACACTGGAAATGCGGTCGGTTTCGCCGAGAATACAACAGCAGCTTGGAACGATTCCAAGCGAGTTAGCCAATCTCAGTACCCAAACCATCCACAAAGGACAATGCCATGCAAGCAATTCACGAAGGACAATGCGGGGTTTGTGCTCACTTCGGCGAGCACCACCCGACCAGCGAACAACTCGTTCAGATCCGCACGACGCACAAGGCGCCGGAGGATTATGTCGACGAATGCGGTCGAAACGAGGACATCAGCCTGAAGGTAACCGCGCTGTCGGGTTGCAACGGTTTCGAGCCGGTCGGTACCGCCTAAGATCTAGCATCAATTCGTAGAGACGAACCCGCGTTCTTTCGAGAGCGCGGGTTTTTTCATCCCCCGATCGCGGTATTTGCGGGGCATTCGGACAGAAAAAAGCAATTCTTGGCTGCGCGGGATGAATCCTTACTAGGAGACCGATCCGCGTAGGCATGAGTACGCAACAGGACAACCCGGCCGACTACGCCCGACGCCTGCTGGCCACCCAGCCGAGGCTGCGGGCGTACGTGCGTTCGATGGTGTTTAACGCGGGGGACGTCGATGATTTGTTGCAGGATGTCGCGACGATCGGGTGGGAGCGTTTTGGCGATTACGATCGGGCTCGGCCGTTCGACCGTTGGCTGCTGGGGGTGGCGCGGAATCGGGTGCTGCAGTATTTCGAGAATCAGAAGAAGCGGCCGAATCTGCTGAGCGCGGAGGCGCTGCGTCGTCTGGAGGGGGTCGCGTTCGAGTCGTCGGGCCGAGCGAACGAGCTGCAGGATGCGCTGGAGAGTTGCTTGGCCAAGCTGTCGCTGGAGGATCACGAACTGGTGTCGCTTCGTTATGCGCCGGGACAGAATAATCGCAGCGTCGCGTCGAAGCTATCGGTGAGCGAGTCGAAGGTGAGCCGGTCGTTGAATCGTATCTACGCGCAGCTGCTGTTGTGCATCAAGCGCTTCGAGCGGGGGGTGCGGGCGTGAGCGAGAAGCGTGGACGCCAGGCCGAGTTGCTGCTGCTGTGCGGCAAGGTGCGCGACGAGTCGTGCGACGCGGAGGATGCGGCGCGCTTGGACGCCTTGCTGCGATCGGATGGCGATGCAGCAGCGATGTTCGTGCGGTACATGACGGTCGCATCGCTGCTGGAGAGCCGCGGGGTGAGTCAGCGGCGTGCGGCGGATGCGGATGATGATTCGGATGGTCTGGGGCACGATGTGTTCGCGGAACTCTTAGAACTCGAGGCCCGGGCGGAGACGATCGTGGCGGAGGAGCCGAGGCGGCTTCGGTTGCGTGACGCGGGCGATGATCGGCCTTGGCAAGTCGCCGGGGCGATGCGCTGGGTGATGTCTCGGCCGACGACGTGGGGCGCGCTCGCGGCGGTTCTAGCGATCGGCGTCGCGCTCGGTTTTGCGCTGCGGGGTGGCGGCGAAGCCGATTCGTCCGAGCGGATCGTAAGCGGTCCGATGGCGATGACTTTGCCCGCGTCGTCCGAGCCGGTCGCGGTGATGACGGGCGAGCACGAAGCGCGCTGGGCGTACGGCCGAGGCACCTCGCTGGGCGCGGAACTCGAAGCCGGCCGATCGCTCACGCTGACGCGCGGCTTCGCGGAGATCACGACCCGCCGCGGCGCGATCGCCATCCTCGAAGCCCCCGCGACGTTCGAACTGCTCGACGATGACAACGCGATCCGCCTGCACGCCGGCAAGCTCGTCGGCCTGTGTGAGACCGATTCCTCCAAGGGCTTTATCGTCAAGACTCCGCACATGGACATCATCGACATCGGCACCGAGTTCGGCGTCGAGGTCGCCGGCAACCAACTCACCGCCACCGTCATCACCGGCGAGATCGAACTGGCTAGGCCGAAAACCGAGCCCCAACGCCTCACCCACAACCAGACCGCGCGCTTCGCAACCGACGGCGACCAGCAAACGATCACCATCGAAGACCAACTCGCACAAGGCTTCACCGCCCGGATGCCCGCACAAGCACTGGTCACCTCGGCGACGATCAACGACGAGCGCTTCAGCCTCGAGATCGCCCCGCAAGGCGTCTATGAAGACGCGCTCATCTACAGTGACCGCGATTACCAGATGAACGGCCTGGACGCCGATGGCCTCCCCGCCGTGCTTCGCAAAGGTGACCTGATCCGCATGCCCGCCGACGCGCGGACGGGGCGCACAATCGACATCGGCCAGGTCCTCGTCGAGGTCGATCTGTCCGAGCCCTGCGACATCTACCTGATCGCCGCGCCGAACCACGCGGCGCTGGCTTGGGTCAAACGCGACTTCGAGCCCACGCCGATGCGCGTCGGGCTGGATGTGAGCGAGTCATTCGAACGTGAGCAGGCCCCCGTCGGCCTCGGCGTCGGCCCCGGCCAGAGCATCGACGAGACCTACCACGTCTGGAAACGCAAACAACCCGCAACCGGCCGAGTAACCTTCGGCCCAGCCCACGACCAATCGATGTACAGCATCGTCGCTGTTCCACTTAAAGAGACCACCCCAAGCAGGAGATAAGGCCATGCGAATAAAAACTATTTCCACTTACACAGGAGG
>JBMYUK010000007.1:0-17215 GCA_049605275.1 Phycisphaeraceae bacterium | reverse complement strand
TCGAACAGCTGATGCGCGATGTGACGGAGGGCACGAGAGTTGTCGGCGTCAATCGCGACGATCCGGCAACCAATCGCGACGCGTTCGAAGTGCCCGACCCGTACCGCATGGCCCCGGCAGAGATGGCGGTGCATGCCAGCGGTTCGCTGCACGACAACGTCGGCACGGACAAGCCCGGATTCGACCACAAGCTGCGGCGCGGCGGCGAGCTTGTCGATCACGCCAATCCGTATTGGGATCACCATCGGCCGAGCAAGCCGGTGTCGTTTGCCGAGCGTATCGATGAGTTGTCGTACCCGAGCGCGACGTACCCGGGCGTGCACGAGTCGTGCGACATCCTGACGATCGGGCAGTATCTGCAGCCGACGCGCAACCACCTGCCGATCTCGCACTGGGTCACGCCGGCGCAGTTCGTGGCGTACAAGCACTTGGCCGAGTCGATCGGCTTTCGACACTGCGAGTCGGGCCCGCTGGTGCGATCGAGCTACCACGCGGACGATCAGGTGTTGAAGATGAACGAGGCGAAGGCGTAGGCCGGCGGTTGTGATGGGGGTGGACGCCGCGATCGTTGGTTTGTCGTCCCGTCTTCGGCCGAGGGCGGTGGCGGCGTTTTACCTCATGGTGCAAGCTTTTGGGATCGCGGGATGGTGGGTGCTCTTGGTCTTGATGCCTGATGCGCGGGGGCTGTTCTTCCCGGAGGCGTTGGCGGGCGATCCGCTGATGAGTTTTTGGCTGGCGGACTTGGTGTTGTTGTGCGGCGGGTCGGCGCTGGTCGCGTGGTTGACGGCGACAAATCGGCCGGCGGCCGGGGCGGGGGCGTGGTTTCTCGGCGGGGCGTTTTATTACCCCGCGGTGTATTGCCTGGTCGTGTCGCATCGCTACGGCGAGGGGGAACTGGGGGTCGCTGCGATGTTCGCGGGCGGGGGCATGACGCTGGCGATGGCGACGGTGATCGGGCAGCGCGACACCTCAGCGGGGTTTCGGCCTTGCGACGGGTCGCTCGCTTGGGCGGCGATCAAGACGGCGCTACAGATCGCGGTGTTCTGGACTACGTTTTTGTACGTGCTGCCTCTGGCGGTCGTGTCGCTGCAAGAGCGGGCGGGGATCGGGGCGTTTGAATTTGCCGGGCGGTGGTGGGTGGGTTTCGTGGTGTTTTTGGGATTCGGTTTGCTGGGGTTATCGAGCGCGGTGTGGACGCTTTGTATCGGTCGGGGGACGCCGTTGCCGACGGACTGCGCGTCGCGGTTGGTGGTGGTCGGGCCGTATCGCTGGGTTCGGAACCCGATGGCGTTGGCGGGGATCATGCAGGGGGTGGGTGTGGGGTTGATGTGGGGTTCTTGGTTGGTGGTGGGGTACGCGGTGTTGGGCGGGGTGGTGTGGCACGTGCTGGTTAGGCCGGTGGAGGAGGCGGACTTACTTCGGCGATTCGGCGCGTCGTACGAGGCGTATCGCGGCGGGGTGCGGTGTTGGTGGCCGGGGCGTTGGCGGGGGGCGTAATCGGATTGCTCTGCCGGCTGTGTTGGGCTACACTCTTGGGCTCGATACGCCGCCCGGCTGTCGGTCCGATGTGGGCCGCGGACCCAGGCCCTCGCATCGTCGGCGGGGGATACCGGGCAGTACACCATCCGCCGAGCCCCTCGGCACGGAGACGACCATGGCAGACAGCACCCCCGTCCTCTACGAAGCGCTCTTTTTGATGAGCCAGGCCGCGCTCGCCAGCGATAGCGAAGGCACGATCGGTCACGTCAAAGAGATGCTCGACCGCGCCGAGGCCGAGACCCTCGATCTACGGCAGTGGGACGAGCGTAAGCTCGCGTATCCGATCGAAGGCCAGAAGCGCGGCACGTTCCTCATCGCCTACTTCAAGGCCCGCCCGACTCAGATCGCCAACATCGAGCGCGACTGCAACCTGTCCGAGCAGGTGCTGCGCGTCATGTTCGTGCGTGCGGATCACATGGGCGAGATCGAGCTGAACCTGGCGTTGGAAGGCAAGAGCTTCGCCGAGGAAGAGAGCAAGAAGGAAGACGCCAAGCGCGCGGCCGAGGAAGCCGCCAAGGCCGAGAAGCAGCAGGCCGCCGCGGCCGCCGCAGATTGACGCCGCCTCCGCACCGATTCGACCTTTCGAACACCCGACCTTTCGACCTCGCATCCGTCCGACCCGCCGCGATCTCCTTCTCAACCACCTGATCCGCCATGCCGAGCTTCAACAAAGTCATCCTGATGGGCAACTTCACGCGCGACCCCGAGCTGCGCTTCCTCCCGAACAACACGGCCGTGTGCGATATGGGGCTGGCGGTGAATGACCGGTACCAGAACAAGGCGACCGGCCAGTGGGAAGACCGCCCGAACTTTGTCGACTGCACCGCCTTCGGCCGAACCGCGGAGAACATCAGCAAGTTCTTCGCCAAGGGTCGACCGATCTTCATCGAAGGCAAGCTCCGATTCGAGCAGTGGGAAGACCGACAGTCCGGCCAAAAGCGAAGCAAGCTCAAGGTCGTCGTCGACACCTGGCAGTTCGTCGACTCCAAGGACAATAACAGCGACAACGGCGGCGGGCATAGCGGCGGCAACCAGTCGAGCTCGGGCTACGGCAACCGGCAACAGGCCGACACCGGCGGCGGTTGGGACGACAATAACGGCAGCGGCAGCAGCACCGGCGGCCACGAACCCGTCGAAGAGGACGACATTCCGTTTTGATCCACCCGGCAAGCGATCAAGGATCTCAGATAACGGTTTGAGCTCATCGCGCTCATACGAATCGCGTGAAGCCCGAAGCCGATCGCACAACAACCCATGCTGGTGTACGCCGGTCGCTCGTAGCGCCGGGCCGACGCCTAACTTTGCAACAAAGGACAGCCCTCATGAAACAGATCGAACTCCTGCTCCTCGACACCATCGACAACCTCGGCATCGTCGGCGACGTCGTCAAGGTCAAGCCCGGCTACGCCCGCAACTACCTCTTGCCGCACGGCCTGGCCGAGGCGCCGACCGAAGAGAAGATTCAGGACCTCGCCGCCCGCCGCGCCGAGGTCGAGGCGGAGCTCAAGAAGCTGCGCGGCGAGCAGGAAGCGTTGATCGAGAAGCTGGCCGAGGTCGAACTGACGCTCGAGCGCAGCGCGAACGAACAGGGCCTTTTGTTCGGCGGCGTCTCGCAGCACGACATCGCCGAAGCGCTCAAGGCCGAGGGCCACGCCGTCGAAGACCGCCACGTCCGTATCGGCGAGAAGATCAACCGCCTGGACACGTACGACATCCCGATCCAGTTGGCCAAAGATCTCAAGTGCGAGATCAAGCTCTGGGTCGTGAGCGACAAGCCCGCGGAACAACTCGAAGCCGAAGCCGCCGAGGCCGAAGCCGCTGAGAAAGCCGAGATCGAAGCCGAGGCCGCCGAAGCCGCGGCCGAGTGATCGGCTCGCATACGATCTTAAAAACAAGTACCGACCCCCGTCGCGAGACAGGGGTTATCTTTTCTAAACACGGCCGGGGTAAGCTGAGGCGATGAACATACTGAAAAGAGGTGCCCTGACGCTGCCGACGCTGTTCGTGTTGATCGCGTGCGGCTGCCGCGGCGCACACGTCGATGACCGCGCCGCACGGATCGAGACCATCGCGTTCGCGTCGTGCGCCAAGGCCGACCAGCCCCGACAGATCTGGGACAGCATCCGCGCGAAGCGGCCCGATCTGTTTTTGTTCATCGGCGACAACGTCTACGTCGACGTCCCGAATCCGCCGACGGGCGCCGAAGATTTCGAACGCACCTACGCCGAGCTGCGCAGCGAGGTGCCCGTGCTCGCGAGCTGGGACGACCACGACTACGGGCTCAACGACGCGGGCAAGGAGTTCGCCCTTAAAGAGGTCGCGCAGGGGCAGTTCGTCGCGTTCTTCGATCTGCCCGACGACTCGCCGGTGCGTCGCCGGCCCGGGGTCTACGACGCGCATCGCTTCGGCCCGCCCGGCCAACGCGTCCAGGTGATCTTGCTGGATACGCGCACGTTCCGCGACCCGCTGCAGCGCAACCCCGGCGGCCGCGTCGGCGGACTCGGGCCTTATCTCCCCCGAGCCGACGGCGAAGGCTCGATGCTCGGCAAGGCGCAGTGGGCTTGGTTGGAAGCGCAACTCCGAAAGCCCGCCGAGGTCCGCGTGATCGCGTCGAGCATCCAGGTCGTCGCGCGGGAGCACGGCTGGGAGTGCTGGGGCAATCTGCCGCACGAGCGCGACCGACTCTTCGCCTTGATCGCCGAGACCCAGGCCGGGGGTGTGTTCTTCATCAGCGGCGATCGGCACCTCACGGAGATGTCGCGCGACGCATCCGACACCGCGCCATACCCGATGTGGGATTTCACCAACTCCGGCATGCGCGAGGGCCATCGACGCGTCGACGAACCCAACCGATACCGCGTCGGCGAGTCGTGGCGGACCTCGAACTTCGGCATCATCCGCATCGATTGGGACGCGGACCGCCCGGTCGTTCTCTACCGCAGCCACGCGAAGGACGGCAGCGTCATCCACAAACAGGCGATCTCGCTCGATGCGCTTCGCCCGGCCGCATCGCCGTGATCGTTTCGTAGCCGATCAGCCCCGGCAACACCGCGAACGACCGACGCGACTCGATCCGATAGCCGCGCTCGGATAGCCTCGGGCCGTAGTCGTAGATGGCGTGCAGCGCTCCGATGCACAGCAGCCGACCCGCGAGATTCACAGGCCGGTAGTACGCCGAACGGATCGCGCGCCCGATCGCGCCCTCGCCGCGTCGGCTCGGCATGAAGTCCGCGATGACCAGTCGCCCGCCGGGTCGCACGAATCCGCACACCCGGTCGAGGATGCCCGGCATCGTGTGCCGATCGAAAACGTTGAGAAAGTAATGAGCGACGACGAGGTCGTACTCTTCCGACACAGGGATCGCCTGGATCGGACGCGGGACGATCGTGAAGCGTTCCCCGTGCTCGGCGAGACGGTCGTGCAGCCGCAGCGCCATGGAAGGGCAGGGCTCGACGCAGGTGACTTCCGCGCCGCGCTCGCACGCCCCGGCGATCTCCTTGCCCCGCCCCGCGCCGACGTAGAGCACACGATCGCCGGGTACGATCAGGTCGTGATGCACGCGCTTGGATCGATCGATCGCGCCAAGTGAATACCCCGACGCGAGCAGGTCATAAACCCGGGCGACGCGGCGGTACGAAGGCACATCGAACGAAGACCTCGGCATCACCGATAGCCTAGCTCGGATCGCCGCGCGCGACGCAACGCGTCACGAGCAACGAAGCTGATATCATCTTCCCTCTTACCTGCGATACGCACGATAGCACATCATCAACCGACCGATTGAAGGATATACCGATGTTTCGCTTTGCCGATCTGTCTTCGCTCTTGTTCGTGATGCTCGCGATGTTGAGCTTTACCGGCTGCGCTTCGACCGAGCAGCAAGGCCACCACCGCGCCGATATCGTGATCTACGGCGACGCGTCCGGCGGCGTCATCGCGGCCGTCACCGCCAGACAACTCGGCAAAGACGTCGTCCTCGTCTCGCAGTACGCCCACCTAGGCGGGCTTACCTCATCCGGGCTCGGCTGGACCGACCTGGGCAACCCCAAGATCCTCGGCGGCCTCTCCCGCGCGTTTTATCACCGCCTCTACGAGCACTATCAAAGCGACGAAGCCTGGGTCTACCAAGAGCGCGCAAACTACCCCAACAAAGGTCAAGGCACCGCGGCGTTCGACGATCAGACCCAACTCGCCTCGGTCTTCGAGCCCAAGGTCGCCGAGCAGGTCTTTGATGAGATGGCGAAAGAGGCGGGCGTGAAGATCGTCTACGGCCGACTCGACCTGTACAACGGCGTCGTCAAACGCGGCAAGCGGATCACCGCGATCCGACTCGAAGACGGCACGGTCATCGCCGGCGACATGTTCATCGACGCGTCCTACGAAGGCGACCTCATGCCCGGGGCCGGCGTCTCGTACGTGATGGGCCGAGAGTCCAACGACGAGTTCGACGAACAGGGCAACGGCAACACCGGCGTCGCAAAGAAAAACCAACTACGCAACGGCATCGACCCCTACGTCGTCAAGGGCGACCCGAGCAGCGGGCTGTTGCCATACGTCAACCCCGACCTCGGCGGCGATCCCGGCGACGGCGACCACCGTTTCCAGGCCTATTGCTACCGCATGTGCCTCACCGACGTCCCCGAGAATCGCATCACGATCGAGAAGCCCGAGGGCTACGACGAACGCGACTACGAGATCCTGTTCCGCTCGATCGAGGCCGGCCAAAAAGGGGGCTTTTTCAAGACCAGCCCGATGCCCAACCGCAAGACCGATTCGAACAACGTCGGCGGGGTCTCCACCGACTTCATCGGCGCTAACTACGGCGACAACTGGAACTGGGCGACGCTCAAACACCGAGAACGCGAGGTCCTCGCCGACATGCACAAACAGTGGCAACTCGGCCTGGTCTGGACCTTACAAAACCACTCCCGCGTGCCCAAGGAGATCCGCAAGGCCTACGGCATGTGGGGCCTGCCCAAAGACGAGTTCGCGGACAACGGCCACTGGCCCTACAACCTCTACGTCCGCGAAGCCCGCCGGATGCGCTCCGACTTCGTCATGACCGAAAACCACTGCAAGCGAAAGCTGTCGGTCGAAGACCCCATCGGTATGGGCGCCTACACCCTCGACTCGCACAACACCCAACGCGTTGTCCACAACGGCATGGTCAAAAACGAAGGCGACATCCAGACCTACCTCCGCGGCAAGGCCTACGGCATCGCCTATCGATCGATCGTGCCCAAGCAAGACGAATGCGAGAACCTGCTCGTCCCGTGGGCATTGTCCGCGACGCACATCGCTTTCGGCTCGATCCGCATGGAACCGGTCTTCATGATCCTTAGTGAGAGCGCCGTCGTCGCCGCCTGCATCGCGATCGACCGAGACCTCCCCGTCCAGGCCGTCGACTACGACGACCTGAAACCCCAACTCGAAGCCCGCGGACAGGTCCTCCGATTCGACGACTGATACGCAGGTCAATAAGTTTGACGCGTTGCGCAGCCGCCGGGCAACGCAGGGGGGTCGAGTCAGTTCCGACTTAAATCACGGTCTAGCCGAATCTATCCCAACCGATTCGACCCCCCGTATGACGCGGCGGCTGTAAAAACACGCGAGGTTTTTGTGGGATACGTATAGCCCGAACCGCCGCAGCGATCCAAGCCACTCATCGCGGCATATTCCAAACGCCTCATCCGCCCACGAAAAAAGCCTCCTGCAATTCGCAGAAGGCGTTACCCAAAAAAGCGGGTGAAGAGATTCGAACTCTCGACATTCACGTTGGCAAAACACCCGAGAAAATCTATCTAAACACGTGAAAACCCTTGTTTTATAGGGCGATAAGGTAGAAGTATACCATTCTTATTCCATCGCATACAACCGCGTTTCAGAGCAAAGAAGGGCGGTAGTGGGGTTTTATTTTGGTAGTTTGGTAGTGGATCAGGGGGCCTTTGAGGGCGTCGTAATTTGGCGTCCTCACCCTGTGGCTTATTGGCTAGCACCATGTTCTTCAATAATTGAGATCAGTGATTCTTGACGGTACGGTGCAACCTCGGCCGCGCCGGCGTGTCGTTCATAAAGCGACGACTCTCCAAAGTACCTTCTGGCTTCT
The DNA here is from genome assembly GCA_049605275.1 of Phycisphaeraceae bacterium. Lineage (GTDB taxonomy): Bacteria > Planctomycetota > Phycisphaerae > Phycisphaerales > Phycisphaeraceae > JAHQVV01. Next base: position 9,570 of record JBMYUK010000007.1, on the reverse strand, counting down.
TCGTAGTGTGGAACGTGCAACCTCCTGATCAGCTCTGCATAAGCAGGGGGGTCTTGGACTTCGTTCTCCTCTTGCTCGCCATGAAGGGTCAAAATCCGCCCACGCGTGAAAAACGCGGTCATGTAGACCAAGCCATCGGAGCCTAAAAAGTTTGAAAGGTTTTCACACGCACCCTCTGACGGTACGTCGCAGCGATCGCGATGCACAATCTGGTGCCCCGTAACAAGATTATTTTCGCGATGCCAGACTAAAATTCCATCGCCACCGCCCTCGATAGGCTCTCCACATGTGTCGCAGTACCAGCGTGTTAGGGGTTCATCCACAGCGATTCCTTTCTATTGGTTCATACTCTTAACTGAGTTCGCATTATTGCTTCACGATTCGCACCAGTGGTCTGTTCGTGGTCTAAGCTTGGTCATACGGGACGTTTTGATTGTTGTATCGCGTGCATTCGAAGATCCCTTACGACATTGCTTTACGCGCGAGAATCTGCCGCATGATCTTCCCGACATATCCCCCAGCTTGATCCTGAAATACGATTCCGAGAGATTCAACCTGATCCTGCGCCAGCGTTTGCCCGTCAGTGTCGGACCACCCGAGGCTTGCGAAAGGCGTATTTGAGACGATGAAGGCATGCAGCATTAGATCGCTGCATTGGCGGTTGATGACCTCCTGCAGCCTTGGGATGTCACGTGTAGCGAACTGCACTTTCGGATCACCGATGTTGAAGTGATGAAGGCCTTTCGGGTCGACAAAAGCGAGGTGCTCAACATCGCTGGCGTGAACCCACAGCAGGAAGTCAGGGAAGAAGTTCGAGGCCTGGAAGAATCCCAAGCCTGTCACGGCCTGGTTCCGAAGGAGATAGACCTCCTGTCCATTGGCATGCTCGCGGCACCAGCCTGCGAGATCCTCGACAAACTTAGCCTCGTGCTGATCGAGCGCCACCGGGCTCATACGTATCTGCGCATTTTTACCGACATAGAACACCGGCTGATACAGATGGCCGGGGAACGGTACGGTCCGCCACCACGATTTGCTCCATTTCGCGAGTGGATTTTTCTTTACTGCCTGCTTCAGATCGTCCACGAACCCGGCGATCACCTTGATGTCATCTGCCGTCTTAGCAAAGTCTGTCGTCTCGATCGTGTAGCTTTCGATGATGCTTGGGTCTGCTTCGTCAACGTCTTTGACCTCCAAATAAGGTGCCTCCCACCGTGCACGCACAAATCGGTAGAACCGGTCCGCATAGCTGTTGACGAGCTGCTGAGCCATGCGTTGCCACTGCTCACGGTTCTCGTAGCGATCTAGTCGCATGTCGGCATCGGTCGCATGCAGGTTGTACCAGTGGTCATGGGCGAGAAGCGAAACAATCGCTGCGCGGTCTGCATGCAGACGATCCAAGCCACGTGACGCCTTAAACGCTTCGAGCCCGAACAGGATCGCATCAACATCGAACATCCATATAGGGATGTTGATCAATGTTGCATGGGGTAGCTCGCCGGCATCCCCAAGGGACGCCGTGATGTTCTCTTGCGCACCCATGATCCCTCGGATACGCGGCAACCAATTCAGTCGCGTCGGGTGGGAGCGTAGCCACGCGTCCTCAGATGCGGTCTCAGACGGCGGTCGGAGCTTAACGATCGGCCCGAGTTTGCGGAACGCCTGGCCCCGATCTACCTGGACCCCTTCGATTGTGTCGCGGAGCATGAGCGTGCGCAGCCGACGTTTCGGAAGAGTCTTGGCGACCGGTAGATCCCACACCATCCGTTCCTGAGCCTCGGGAACTTCGCTAAAGATCCAGTCCCGGAAAGTGTTCATGTAGTTGGCCTTGATGCCGAACACCTGTAACGTCTCGGCCTGCCTCAGGTTCTTTGGCATCGGCGGCTTTTGGGTCAGCACCGACGACCGCCGCAGACTCATGCCGTAGCCACGCAGGCGAACGCCACGACCGAACAGCTGGATGATCTGGGTGCCTTCCCCTTTCCCCATGTTCATCAGACCAATTGACGAGACACGCCACGAGTTCCAGCCCTCGGTGAACTTCCTAGAACCGACGAGTAGATTGATCGTGCTATCGTCCTTGTTTATCCCCTTAAACAGAGAATCGCGGTGGACGTCATCTTCTAGCTTGGTGATCCCATTCACCTCGCAAGCGTCCGCAACCGATCCAGGCTCGCCAACGTTGACGACGCCAAACGGCTCGCCTTCACCGACCTTGAGAGCCAACTCACCAGCTGCGTCACGAAGCAGTTGGACAGTTAACGTCCCGCCGCCCGGGGCGTGGAAAACATCCGCCATGATGCCCGCGTGCAGCTCTTGTGCGAGTGCTACAGGATCGCCGGACGTATCAAGGTGAGGCAGCCGGTGAGCGAGCAAATCCCTACCCGAGTGATCGACCATCCCTTCGTTCAGTAGGCTCTCAATCAACTTGACCGACTGCGACGGGTCCGCAAGGAACTGCTTGATAAACAGCAGAACCTCCACGACATCGGAGACAGAAACCTTGTCATACTTAGTAAAATCGGACTTACGTTTTCCGCTTGCGACCGTATGCCCGACGAATACCCACAGCGGCTTGTCGATCTGAAACGGCTTGATCTTATCCCCGCCGTCCATCCAGACCTTCATCTGCTGGTAGAACAGCAGAAGTGCCGCGGTGAGATAGCGCGTCTGCTGGTTGTCCTCCTCGAGGTTGAGTATGGTGAAGTCCTTGCCGTAACCGTCGCGGTAGAAGCTGCGGTAGGCGTAATCGAACAGAATCGACCGGGCGTACTGCACCCGCATCGCTTCGTCGCCAACGACTGCTTCTTTGAATGTCGCTGAATACTCGAATGTGAAGCCACCGTCCGCTAGCTGATTACGCCGGGACAGCCAGGCCCCTTCGCCGCCGGCTCCCGCACCGCGGTGCCCTTCATCGACCAACACAAGGTTGCAGCCATCGAATGCCTCGGTCGCGACGGTTGCTTTGCCGTGGTCGTCGCGAAACTTGTGGATCGAGAGGACCTTGATCGCCTTCTGTGCCTGGCTCGCGAACAGTCCATTCACACCGGCGTCGCCGACCGAGACGACGTCGAAGCCCGCCCAGACCAACTCCTCGGCGTGCTGGTCGCTCAGGTTGTCGTTGGGCGTCACCAGGATCACCTGGTCCAGCTTCGGCCACTTTCCGGCCTTGTACGCTCGCTCGTGGTACTGCTTGAACTGGCGAATGTGCATGTGCATCAGGAGCGTCTTGCCGCTGCCGGTCGCACACCAGAACGCAAGGCGAGCGAGCTGTCGCCGAGCGTCGCCGTCATCGTCTGCGGTTACGGCAGAACCAAACTGCTCAAGCCAGTCCGGATGGGACGGGTCGCCAAGCCGCTCGTTATGCGTCTTGATCACGCCGTTCAGCTCACCACGAAGCGCGTCCGGATCGTCGAAGTACCGATCCAGAAAGATCTCGGTGAACAACAGCGCAAGGTATTGGTGGTACATCCACTCGATCGCCGGCTGGCTGTGGTGAACCCGCGCCGTATTGATCACCTGAGTGTGTTCAAGGATGTTCTGCTCGTACTCCTGCAGACGCTCCAGAGGCAGCACGTTGCCATCGGCGACCGTCGGCAAGGCCCCGGCGATCGTCTCGTGGAAACGATGCAGACCGGTCCGCTCGTCGATCCCGCCAGGGCTGTCGGGCGTCAACTGAAACCGCTTCTTAAAGTCGGTCAAGTCCTCGACACCAAGCTGGCTCAACGCCCAGCGGAACAACACCATCTGCCCGTGGAAGTCCATCTTGGGCTTCTTCGCACCGCGACGTTTCGCTGGCTTCTTCTTGATCGTCTTCTTTGTGGTCTTCTTTTTAGCCATGGCGGCGGTTACGAATCGGGTTCGGCGTTGTCACTCACCCATGCGGGTCAAGATATTTTGTCAATCAAAAAACAAGAAATATGATTGACAAAACGTGTTGTCGCTCGTACGTGATTGTCTAAGGTGTAAGTGTTCGGTGTCTGTACATCATGTAAAGCGTTTTGGTCAAGCCCACGGGTCGCTTCCGGGTGTCTAGCAAGGATCAAAAGACTTCCCGCCCCTCAGCTGCGTTCAACAAGTCGGGGCAGCATAGCACCGCCGATCGACGTCCAGACGCAGGACGTAACTCGCGAAGCAGGGCGTCGTCCCCTTCGCGTAGAAGTTGAATTATTCGGCGAGCAGTCGGCTCGGGGATGTCCGCCTTCTTAACAAAGTCAGTCGATCTAAAGATCGGTCGGGCAAAAATGAAGTCCAGTGCGTGGATCGCGTACTGCGAGTGTGTACGCTCAGCGATCCAGCCCTTCTTTTCTTCATAGAGCTTTAGGATGCTCTGGGCTTTTTGGGTGTTATCGTTCGCCTGCGCGGTCAACGCCTTGAGGAAGAACACGCACCATTGCGTCCAGTCATCATCACGAGATACCGAAAGCAGCTTCTCGTAGTACACCTCGCGATGGTCTTCAAGGTACTCGCTGATGTAGAAAGTGGGGCGGGTAAGGAGTTTTTTATCAAATAGAAACAGCGGGATCAGCATCCGGCCGAGTCGACCGTTGCCATCCCAGAACGGGTGGAGTGACTCAAACTCCGCGTGCATCACTGCAAGCTGAATCAACGGGTCAGGAACGTTCTTAGCATTGACGTACTGCTCCCACGCTTTCATTCCCTCGGCCAAATGCTCCGGGGCGACCGGGAGAAAACGGGCCGACTTTTCATCACAGCCGGGCTTGCCGATCGCGTTCTGGCCGCGACGGTATTTGCCTGGGGTCTTGGTTTTGCCTCGAACATCGTCGAGTAGCACCTCGTGAACCTGACGGATCAGTCGGCCTGACAACGGCAGATCACCCAATAACGCTTCGGCTTTGTACATCGCCTGGCGGTAGTTGAGGACCTCACGGATGTCCCCAACCTTCTCTGGTTCGGTTTCCTCGTCAGCCCCCGCACCGGCCTCGTACTCCAGCACCTCGCCCATGGTGGCCTGCGTACCCTCGATACGGCTGGACAGCACCGCCTCCTGCATCGTGAGCGGGGACAATAACACCGACGCGTTCTGCATCGTGCCAAGCAGCGTGTCGTACCGAGCAAGCGCGGCGTTCGCCGGCCCGATCAGCGAGATGATCTGGCTTAGGTCAAGATCCTTCGGCGGAAACTTGCCGGTGTGGTATTTCACGGGGGGCATCAGACACCCTCCCCGTCTGTGTCCTCGAACATCTTGCGTTTGAACGCTTCCTCGATCGGGTAAACCGTGCGGATCTCGGCGGTGGGTTGGGGGAGGGTCACCGGGCCGTTGATGTAGATCTCGTGGTAGTCGCGGTGCTCGGTGCGTTCGGTGGTGGTCTCGCGGTGGCGGGACATCCAGGCATCGAGCACGGCCGCGTCCTGGTCGGGGTTGTCTGTCAGCTTGCGCCAGACGACCAGCACGCGGGTGTCGTTGGCGTCGTTGAGGACGCCCTCGACACGCTGGAAGACGAACGGGCCGTCGGGGTCACGCTTGAGCCGGCCCTTGATCTTGAGTCGGCCTAGGCCGTCGTCGTGCTCGGCCTGCTCGAACTCGGCGCTGTACTGCTCGATCGGTCCGTAGGCACTGACCTTCAGGCCCAACAGGTAGTTGAACGTCTCGACGAGGTCGATCGGGTACCGCTTGACCTCGTCGTCACTGGCCAGTTGCGCGTCGATCACATGCCCCCATGGATCACGGAAGATCTCAAGGTCCAAGAGATGGGGTCCAAGTTCCAAATCCAAGGCGTAGCGAATCAGGGCGTCACTCTCTTCAGTTGATCGCCCATTGAAGATTTCACCGGTGGGCGTCGGTAAGTTTTGGAGCGCGTCCTCGTACGACTCAAGTGCGAAGCACTTTACCAAGGTGGACACGCCTGATTGGTGATTAACAGCTTTGCCGTTTTCCCACTCCGTGGAGTAGGTAATCTTTGCTACACGTGGCCGAACTATCGTCTCAAAATATGCTCCCATTTCAACCACGATATAGCTCGCACATAGCTCATCGAACTCGTCATTCAATAACCGGACCGCATGAGCCGTGGTGCCCGAACCCCCATAAAAGTCAATGACGACAGGTTGCTTCAAGCCGTGGATCATGCTCTCAATCGCGTGGACGACCGCAAGCACGGACTTGGGGTATGAAAATGCCGAGGCATCATTGAACAGCGACTGAATCACGTTGGTTCCATGTGATACGGCGCTGAACTCGGAGCCGTGCCAGATGCTCTGAAGTAGTTCTCGGCGCTCATCGTCTGTGTAATGCCGCTGAATCACATAGTTGTCTGTGCACGTGATGCGACCTTCCTCGATAGCCTTGGGCGCACTTTCGTAAGACAATGACCAAACTCGTTCGGGCCGATCATTATCTCCTACGGCGCGATCTCCAATTGGGTAGATACGCAGGTATCCTTCGGCGGTCGGCTCAGTCGGATAGTCTGCTCCTTTAGGTGGGTAAGGTTCAGCGCCGACGACTTCTTTCGTTTTTGGGTCTACAAGAATCGCATAAAAACTTTTGTGACGCTTAGGCCGGAAGTTATTCTCTCCAGTACCACTTCTTCTGAAGCCTCGTGTGCGCTGCCCTGATTCCTGTATATCACCGCGAAGTATATCTTTACCCTTGGGCACAGAAAAAACTGCATATTCGTGCGTACGCGATACGTTAGATCTACCGGTGCCCGATCCGGGGTAGTGCTCGACGATACATTTATGCAACTCGTGGCCACGTAAAACGTCACGATTGAGTTGGCACAAAAAATCTAATTCCACATCGTCAATCGCCTGACAGATCGGAGCCGCCTGAGAGGTCAGGCGGCTGAACTCCGCGATACGATCAGCGATCAAGGAAAGCCACGAAGACTCTTTGTAGCCGTTCTTGTACAAGATCGGAATAGAGTCCGTGTTGTATGGAGGGTCTAAATACGCAGCGGCAATGTTATTGCGATAACGAGAGCCAATCAGGCGCAGCGCCTGGTAGTTTTCGCTGTTTATGATCAGCCCAGTCGTAGCTGTATCTAAGGTGTCTGCTTCGCCAAGCACTTCGTCGCTTGCGAGCAGCTGGTTTACAAACTGATGGTCGTAGAGTCGAGTGTCCACCACCAACTTGTCGCAGGCATCCAAGTATTCTCGCGTCGCCCACTTCGCCCCGCCGAATAAACCCCCGTCATCGTCGGCTGGCTTGAAACCAAGTCGCTCCCACTCCGCCCATTGATTCTTGTTCGCAGCGATGACTTCACGCAGCGAAACGGGCACACGATCAATGGTGACCAGCCAACTGGTATTCAGGACGAACTTCTTCTTAAGCCAAAGTTTTTTCTGGAAGTTTTCCAGAGAGTCAAGCAGGTCAATGACCTTGGTCGCAACCTTCCGGATGGCCTTTACTCGCCCTTGGATCTGTTGAAGATGATTAGCGGGCGCGTCGTCTAGATCGTCTAGGCGCACGACCTCGTTCTTGATGTAGAAGTCCAGCTCGCGACGCAGGAAGCCGCCCAAGTCCTTGTGGATGAAGTAGTCGAAGGTGTTGCGAGCGGTAAATGTGTCCAGGTGCTGACCGAGCAGCGTTCGATCGGGTTTGTCACCAGTAGGCGATGCCCCTGTGACACCGGCGAGCCAATCACCGGGTACGTGTTCCAGAGCGCGGCGCTCGGCGTCGGCGCAGAACTGGGTGCGTTCATCGCCCACCTTCTTTTGGGCAGGATTACTTTTTGACTTAGGGGTGTCGTACTCGCCGCCAAAGATCCTTGTGGCTTCAGAAAGACGCTGATGATCTGCTGCAGTCGGCTCACGAAACTCGAATCGCAACGTCAAAGTGTCACCGTCTGCGAAGACTGGCTCATCCGAAACAAGGATGTAACGTCGTTTGGCTTCGTCCGATTCCTTGTTGTTGCCGGTCTCCTGTGTGGCGTCGACCAGAGAGAAACGGACACGGCGACCGTCGTCGAGCTTGAAGCGGTAGTCCTTGTGCCATTCGCCGGACTTGATGTAGTACTGGTCCTTGTTGGCCCAGTGAAGGGTGACCTCCTCGCCGGAGTACGGCACGGCGTAGGTGTCGCCCTTGTAGCGGCGCTGGGAGATGAAGTCTCCCTCGTCGTAGTAGCGGCCGAAAAAGGCGAGCAGGTGGTTGTAGATGTCTGCTTCGAGCTGTTCGCCGGTTTTCCCGCCGGCGGCGGCGAGCTTGGCGAGGAGTTCCGTGACCTTCTTGTTGGTTTCGATCTGCTCGTCGGGGACCTCGGCGTTCTTGAGGTTGGTGATCGTCTCGTCGAGTTCGGCTTGGATCGCGTCGGACTCGCCGGCCCCATGCTCAGCCAAGGTCTGCTTGACGACACCCTTGAGTTGGCGGTCGAGGAACTCGGTGACCTCCTTGTTCTTCGCGGCCATGATCCGGTAGATGCCGAAGTCCAGGTCGGATTTGTCGAGTTCAAAGAGTTCGCGCAGCTTGGCCTTGAGCTTCTCAAAGCGTGAATCGGTGATCGTAGCTGGGGCGGAGCTGGTGGTGGTCGTGGACGTCATTTGGTCTCGAAACAGATGGTAAACAATGTCTTACGGTCGTGGCTGCGTTGGCTGCGAGCCCGGAGTTGGGCCAGGAGCTTGAGACGCTCGGCCTCGACTTCGTCCTCAGTATCCTCGATTTGGCGGCGGGCGCGGCGACGCTTCGATTCTAATTGTGCGATGGCGGCTTGGGCCTCTTCCTGGGCGGCGACGGTCTCGGCGACCTCGGCCCGGCGGCGGGCACCCCGCAGCTCACGGCGGATCGTGTCCAGGACCTGCTCGGCGGCGTGGATCTTGTCGTCGGCCCAGGCATCAACCTGCTTCTGGACCTGCTTGAACCGCTCGTCCCCGGCCTGGCTGGCCTTGTTGAGCGTCGCTTGGGTGAGCTGGTCGGCGTCGGCGTCGAGCCGAGCGGCGGTGTCGGCGGGGGTCGTGGTGTCTTCGACGGGCGTACCGGTGACATCCATAAGCCGCTGGATGATCTCCTGGTCGATGTTCTGGCCAGTGTCGTCGATGGCGGTCAGGAGGAGGAACTCCTCGCGTTCGTCGCTGTCCAGCGTGAGCAGGTCCAGGCGGATCCAGCCACGGCGACCGACCATCGGATCGAGCATGCTGACCTTACGAGGATGGCCGGTGACGTCGAACCGGATCTTGGAGGTCGGCAGCGTCTGGCCCTTGGCCGAGCGCGTAAGCCACTCGCCCAGAGGGCTGGACAGACGGAGCAGGTGAGCCTCGGTGGCGGCGTAGTCCTCGTCCGAACGGGCGGCGGAGATTAGGCGGTATCGGCCTTCGGGGATCCCGGGCTCGGGCGGGTCGGGCAGGTCGAACTCCAGGTTCGGCTCGTTGAAGTTGGCGGTGCCGTCGAGACCCCAGTGGGCGAGTTTCCAGAACCGCTCGCCGACGCGATCGAGTGCGTCCTTAGCGTGGTCGCTCTTGATCTTCAGCCGGTCGTGGACATCGGCGTCAAAGTACTCGAAAAGGAAATTCTTATTCCGGTAGAAAGCTAGGCCCAGTTCATAGAGGTTATTTTGTTATAGATGGAAAAAACATCGGTGCGGTCTTGCACTCACAAATTTATCAAAAAATGGATTT
>JBMYUK010000006.1:15216-17530 GCA_049605275.1 Phycisphaeraceae bacterium | reverse complement strand
GGCCCGAAACGCTGAGCGAAATTCAAGCGAGTCGCTCACCACTATCACACGAAACCCGCGTTTAAACCTCGAAAACGAATCAAAATCCGGGCCGCTAATCCTCCGACACCGCCGCACCGACCGCCGCGAAGCAGTTGTGCTTGTGGAGGATTTCGATATCGACGAAGCCGGTCGAGCGGAGGTGGTCGGTCATCGTCGTCAGCGGGATCGGGCTGTCTTCCTTCTCGACGGTTGCCAAGACCTCGTCGCGATAGGCCTCGTCTACGAGGTCGGCTAGATACGCGCCATAGCGCCGCCGCATCGCCGACTGCACCGCCTCGTGGGTGTGGGCGACCAGGTCGACGATCCAGAACGATCCGCCCGGCCGCAATGCTCGGCGGACCTTGTCGCAAACCGCGGCCCACTCCGCCTCCGAACGCAGGTGATGCAGCACCGCCGCTGCGACGGCCACGTCGTAACGACCGCTGCCGAGGTCGATCTCGCGGATATCCCCGCGAACGCAATCGACTCGTCCCGCCGTCGCGCAGCCGACGCGTTGTGCGGCGCGGTCCAGCATCGGCTGACTCAGATCGACGAGCGTCGCGTCGGCGTTAGCGAATCGCTTAAGCAGCTTGAGCGTGTAGTTGCCCGCGCCGCAGCCGATGTCCAAAAGCGTCTCGGCGTCGGGCGTCACGGCCGCCGCGGCCTCGGTGACCAGTTCCAGGCACAACGGCGAATCGATCGCGGCGCTCTGGCCGGTGTCGAGATTTGAGAAGCGCTCGACATCGTGATCGAAACGCTCGCGGATTTCGTCGACGCTGGATTTCATGGTTGGCTCGCTTGCGTTTCGGCGACCGACATTGTGTCGACTGTTTTGATGCGGTTGATCGCGCTGAGGTAAGCCTCGGCCGCCGCTTCGATCACGTCGGTGCTCACGCCTCGGCCGCGCACCTTGTGGCCGTGATGGTTGATGCGGACCGAGGCCTCGCCCTGCGCGTCTTTGCCGCCGGTGATCGCGCGGGTGGTGTAGTCTTCGAGCGTGACGGTCACGCCGGTGATCCGCTGGATGGCGGTGAAGACCGCGTCGATCGGGCCGTCGCCGTGGGCGGTGTCTTTCTTCTCGACGCCGGCCGAGTCGACGAGTTCGACAAAGGCCATCGCCGTCTCGTCCGTGCCCGCGGTGACGCGCAGAAACCGCAGCTCCCAGAGCTTGCGTCCCTCGCCCAGCCGACGATCCAAAAGCGCCTCGATGTCTTCGTCATAGACGTCTTTCTTTCGGTCGGCGAGCTGTTTGAAGTCGTCGTACAGCTTGTTGAGAAGGTCTTCCTCGACGGTGTAGCCGAGCTCTTTGACGCGGTCGGACAGCGCGTGTCGGCCCGAGTGCTTGCCGAGCACGAGCTTACTTTCGGGCACGCCGATCGAGCGCGGGTCCATGATCTCGTAGGTGTCGCGGTTCTTAAGCATGCCGTCCTGGTGGATGCCGGACTCGTGGGCGAAGGCGTTTTGCCCGATGATCGCCTTGTTCCGCTGCACGGCGAGGCCGGTGAGGTTGCTGACCATCCGCGAGGTTTTGTAGATCTCTTTCGTGTTGATGTTGGTGGTGCAATCGCCGTAGACATCCGAGCGGGTGTTGATCGCCATGACGAGTTCTTCGAGCGCGGCGTTGCCCGCGCGCTCGCCGATGCCGTTGATCGTGCACTCGATCTGCTTCGCGCCGTTCTGCATCGCGCTCAGCGAGTTGGCGACGGCGAGGCCGAGGTCGTTGTGGCAGTGCGAAGAGAGGACGATGCCTTTCTCGTTGATCTCGGGCAAGCGTTCGTGCAGTTGCCTGAAGATCGCACCGTACTCGGCGGGCGTCGAATAGCCGACGGTGTCGGGGATGTTGATCGTCGTCGCGCCGGCCTCGATCACGGCCCGGGTGATCGTGACCAGGTCGTCTATGCTCGTTCGGCTGCCGTCCTCGGGGCTGAACTCGATGTCGTCGACGTAGCCCTTCGCTTTTTCAACGCCCTTGACCGACATCTCGACGATGGCCTTGAACGGCTTCTTGAACTTGTGATCGAGATGGATCTTCGAGGTTGCGCAGAAGACGTGGATCCGCGGCTTGTACGCGGCGCGCAGGGCCTCGGCGGCGCGCTCGATGTCCCGGTCCACGCAACGCGCCAGGCCCGCGACGGTCGTCTGCGCGAGGTCCTTGCCGATGGCTTTGACGGCCTCGAAGTCGCCTTGGCTGGTGATCGGGAAGCCGGCCTCGATGACATCCACGCCTAGCGCTTCGAGCTGCCGCGCGATCTCGATCTTCTCTTCGTGATTGAGCGAGGCGCCGGGCGATTGT
>JBMYUK010000006.1:0-15206 GCA_049605275.1 Phycisphaeraceae bacterium | reverse complement strand
GATGCGGATGGGGGTGGGGTCGGCCATGTTGGGGTCTCGGTTGCCGGGTGGTTGGAGGCGGGTGCTCGATCAACGAAAAAACCCTGTCGGGCGTTGGCCAGACAGGGTGTGATGATCGGTTGAAAGCGATCGCAAAACCCTATCCAGCGCGGTCCAATAGCAGTAGGCCGAGGAGGCCGGTGCCGAGGTCGCTGTGGAGAAAGTTGCGAGTCATGGGGTGAAGCATATTGCGGGCTCGCGATTGTGTCAACGGTGGTTTGATCGGCTACGCTACGTGACGAATCTGAAGGAGGCCGACCTGATCCCGCCCCGAGCACGCCGCGTCATGCCCGAAACGATGAAAGCCCTGGTCAAAGCGTCCCGCGAGGTCGGTCTGTGGATGCAGGATGTGCCCGTGCCCGAGATCGGGATCAACGACGTGCTCGTCAAGGTCGATCGCACGGGCGTCTGCGGCACTGATCTTCACATCTACAAGTGGGACGACTGGGCGCAGCAGACCATCCCCGTGCCGATGGTCGTCGGCCACGAGTTCGTCGGCGAGATCGTCGAGGTCGGCTCGAACGTCAACGACTACAAACCGGGCATGATCGTCTCGGGCGAGGGACACGTCGTCTGCGGCAGGTGTCGCAATTGCCTGGCCGGTCGGCGACACCTCTGCAAAGACACCAAGGGCATCGGCGTCAACCGCACCGGCGCGTTCGCCGAGTACATCGCCCTGCCCAACGCCAATGTCTGGGAACACCCCCCCGGCGTCGATAGAGACGTGGCATCGATTTTTGACCCGTTCGGCAACGCGACGCACACCGCGCTCCAATGGGACCTCTTAGGCGAGGACGTGCTCATCACCGGGGCCGGTCCGATCGGCATCATGGCCGCAGCGATCTGCAAGCACGCGGGCGCGCGCCACGTCGTCGTCACCGACGTCAACGACTACCGCCTGAACCTCGCGAAGCGCATGGGCGCAACCCTCGCGGTCAATGTCACGAAGCAGTCGATCGCCGAAACCCAAAAGCAACTGGGCATGCGCGAGGGCTTCGACGTCGGCTTAGAGATGTCCGGCAACGCGCAGGCCTTCCAAGACATGATCCACAACATGACGCACGGCGGAAAGATCTCGGTCCTCGGCATCCCCGACAATCAGATGACCGTCGACTGGAACACGATCGTCTTCAACATGCTGACCATCAAAGGCATCTACGGCCGAGAGATGTACGGCTCGTGGTACAAAATGGCGGTGATGATCCAGAGCGGCCTAGACCTCAGCCCCGTCATCACGCACCGGTTTAACGCCGAAGACTTCCAACAAGGCTTCGACGCAATGCTGTCGGGCGACTGCGGGAAGGTTGTGCTGAAGTGGTAGTTGTTTTTGAACCGCGGAGGCGCGGAGATCGCGGAGGAAGGCAGAGCGAATGGAAACAGAATTCACGATACTAAACGATGGATGGAATGCAGAGCCTAATGCTCCCTGCCCGCAGATTGACATACATGGATCGGATGTTCTCCTGACTTTTGTTCGTAATCACCTGATGTACTCGGATGTTGAAGAAGACTCAACGATGTCAATTCGGTTTAAGGATTGCCATAAGTACAGGCTTGGGCCTACAAATGATGAGGGCTGGTATAGAGGGCAGTGTCGTTTCAGTAAGATCGCGCCTCAGTGGGGTGAATTTTATGAAATTCAAGGCAACACGCTTGACGAACAACTAAACAAACAAGAATGGAAAATACTGCCCGGCAACGGGACCAAGCGGTTCTTATTCTATTTCCGCGATGAGACATTCGAGTGCGACGCAGAGTCATATGAATTGACTTTCTAAGCTCTGCCATCCTCCGCGTACTCCGCGTCTCCGCGGTTCAAAAAAAGCGAGTAAAAAGAGATGTACGGAAACTTTCAAAACCACCTACAGACCACCATCGACGAGATCAAAGATGCCGGGCTCTACAAGGCCGAGCGTGTGATGACGTCGCCGCAGGACGCGCGTGTGGGCGTGACGACGACCGATACGCCTGTGTTGAACATGTGCGCCAACAACTACCTCGGGCTCGCCGATCACCCCGAGGTAATCGAGGCAGCGAAGAGTGCGATGGACGACTGGGGCTACGGCCTCGCATCCGTCCGCTTCATCTGCGGCACGCAGGAAATCCATAAACAACTCGAAGCCAAGCTCTCCGAGTTCCTCGGCACCGAGGACACCATCCTCTACTCGTCCTGCTTCGACGCCAACGGCGGGCTGTTCGAAACCCTGCTGACCAAAGAAGACGCGATCATCAGCGACTCGCTCAACCACGCGTCCATCATCGACGGCGTCCGCCTCTGCAAGGCCCAGCGCTACCGCTACGCCAACAACGACATGGCCGACCTCGAAGCCAAGCTCAAAGAGGCCGACGCCAACGGCGCGCGCTACAAGCTCATCACAACCGACGGGGTCTTCTCCATGGACGGCTACATCGCTCAACTCGATAAGGTCTGCGATCTCGCGGATCGGTACAACGCGCTCGTCCACTTCGACGACTGCCACGCCACCGGATTCGTCGGCAAGACCGGCCGCGGCACGCACGAACACTGCGGCGTGATCGACCGCATCGACATCACCACCGGCACACTCGGCAAAGCGATCGGCGGGGCAAGCGGCGGCTACACCTCCGGCCGAAAGGAAATCATCGAGCTCCTCCGGCAACGCTCGCGCCCGTATCTCTTCTCGAACTCGGTTGCGCCGAGTATCGTCATGGCGTCGCTTAAGTCGCTTGAGTTGCTCACCGCCTCGACCGAGCTGCGCGACAAGCTCGAAACAAACACGCAGCACTTTCGCGGCGGCATGAAAGAGCTGGGCTTCGACATGCTCGAGGGGACGCACCCGATCTCGCCGGTGATGTTTTACGACGCGGTGAAGGCGAGCGTCTTCGCCGACAAGCTGCTGGAGCGTGGCGTGTACGTGATCCCGTTTAGCTTCCCCGTCGTGCCCAAAGACCAGGCCCGCATCCGCACGCAGATCAGCGCCGCGCACTCGATCGACGACCTCGACTTCGCGATAGCGCAGTTCGCCGCGGTGCGCGAGGAAGTCGGCGGCTAGCGCGACGCGTTTCGTGCTGATACCATCGCGACCATGTCGCTGATGAATGCCGCACGTTCGATGAAACGCAAGGCCCTGCGCTACCGACAGGGGCCGAGGGCAAACCTCTGTCTGCTGGGCATTCGTCGCGGCGGATCGACGGTTCTGGCCGACATGGTCGCGGGGCAACTCGGCGTTTGGTTTGCCAACGAGCCGTTCGCCGTGTTCGACCACCACCTCAACGCGGGCGCTCGGCTGCACCGCTGGCTGCCGCGCCTGCCGCACAGCCAGTTCTTCGATCTCGACAACGAACAGACCCGGCAGTTCGACGACTACGTCGCGCTCCTCAACCGCGGGGCCATCCCGATCGGCACGGCCCGCAAGGCGCGCTTCCCCCTTTACGCCGACCGCGCCTGCATCAAGGTGCTCAACGCGCCCTTCCTCGCCGACCGCTTCGCGCAGACCCACGGCATGACGAGCGTCTTTCTCACCCGCCATCCCGCGGGCCAGGCCCAGTCGATCCTGCGACAGGGCTGGGGTTTTAGTGCCGAGGCTTACTTCGCCGAGCCCGACTTTCTCGCAACCTACCTCACCGGCGAGGAGATCGAACTCGGCCAACGCCTCCTGTCCGACGCGAGCGATTGGGAGAAGGCGATCCTGAACTGGTGGATCGAGAACCTGTATCCGCTGCGGCACGCCGCGTCGCTGGCACTCGTGGTGACCTACGAGGAGCTGACGCTCCGGGCCGAGGCGTGGGTCGCGCTGCTCTGCGAGGCGCTGTCGCTTGACGATCCGGCGTCGATGCTGGCGATCGCGAATAAGCCCAGTAACTCTTCGAACATGTCCACGGGCGACACGGTCGAGCGCATCGCGGCCGGCGATCGCACGCCGCTCATCACCGGCTGGCAGAAGAAGGTGAGCCCCGACGAAGTCGCGCAGGCCCAGGCGATCCTCGATGCGTTCGGCGTGACCGAGTACCGCATGGACGATCCGATGCCGAGCGCGTCGCTTCGTCGCTTTGCCGAGGTTTCGTAGCGGCGTTCGCGTGATGGACCGGGGCGATCCCATCTGACGAACTGAGGTTTGGATGGCCGGTGTCTGAGTGTGCGAAGACACGGAGCATTGAACCGCAAGAACCATACAAAGACTCTGTTCCGGGGCATCCCCGAGCCGCCTGCCCCGGCCACCCGTCAGATGCGATTGACCTGCGTGACGGACGCCCTCGCTTGTCGGCTACGCTGAATCCGCGATAATGTCGGGCTCCGCTGATTTTCCCCCAACGAGCCCCGACGACGGCATGAGCACCAATCCCCACATCGTTTACACCAAGACCGACGAAGCCCCCGCGCTCGCGACGTACTCTCTGCTGCCGATCATCCGCGCGTTCGTCGCCGAGGCGGGTATCGACGTCGAGGTGAAAGACATCTCGCTGGCCGGTCGCATTCTCGCGCAGTTTCCCGATCGGTTGAAGACCGACCAGAAGCGTTCGGACGCCTTGGCCGAGCTCGGCGAGATGGCCAAGACGCCGGACGCGAACATCATCAAGCTGCCGAACATCAGCGCGTCGATCCCGCAGCTTTGCGCCGCGATCGCGGAGTTGCAGAGCAAGGGCTACGACGTGCCCGACTACCCCGCCGAGCCGACGAACGACGAAGACGAGGCGATCAAGTCGAGCTACGCGAAGGTGCTGGGCAGCGCGGTGAACCCGGTCTTGCGCGAGGGCAACTCGGACCGTCGCGTCGCCGAGCCGGTCAAGGCCTACGCGCAAGCGCACCCACACAGCATGGGCGCGTGGTCGAACGACTCGAAGTCGCACGTCGCGTCGATGACCGAGGGCGATTTCTTCGGCAGCGAACAGTCGCACACCTTCGCCGAGAAGACGACGGTCACGATCAAGCACGTCGCGACCGACGGCAGCGAGACGATTCTCAAAGAGGCGCTGCCGATCGAAGCCGGCGAGGTGCTGGACGCCGCGTGCATGTCGGACTCGAAGCTGCGGGCCTTTCTCGCCGAAGAGGTCCGCGACGCCAAACGCCGAGGCGTGCTTTTCTCGCTTCACATGAAGGCGACGATGATGAAGGTCTCCGACCCGATCATCTTCGGCCGCTGCGTCGAGGTGTTTTTCCAAGCGGTCTTCGACCAGCACGCCGATGCGATCGCCGAGATCGGCGCGAACCCGAGCAACGGACTCGGCGACCTGATCGGCAAGCTGTCGAAGCTCGACGCCGATCGACGCGCGGCGATCGAGAAAGACCTCGACGCGGTGTTCGACGCGCAGCCGCCGATGGCGATGGTCGACTCGGACAAGGGCATCACGAACCTGCACGTGCCCAGCGACATCATCATCGACGCGTCGATGCCCGCGATGATCCGCAACTCGGGTCAGATGTGGGGGCCCGACGGCCGACCCGCCGACACAAAGGCCGTCATCCCCGACCGCTGCTACGCCGGCGTCTATCAGGCGACGATCGACTTCTGCCGCGAGAACGGAGCCTTCGACCCGAGCACGATGGGCAGCGTCGCCAACGTTGGGCTCATGGCCAAAAAGGCCGAGGAATACGGCAGCCACGACAAGACCTTCGAGATCGCATCCGAGGGTCAGATCGTCGTCACCGACAGCCTCGGCAGCACCGTCTTCACGTTCGACGTCGAGCCCGGCGACATCTGGCGCGCCTGCCAGACCAAGGACATCGCCGTCCGCGACTGGGTCAAGCTGGCCGTGCAACGCGCCCGGCTGACCGGCTCGCCCGCGGTGTTCTGGCTCAACAGCGAGCGCGCCCACGACGCCCAGCTCATCGCCAAAGTCAACGCCTATCTCCAGGACCACGACACCGACGGGCTGGACATCCAGATCCTCCCGCCGATCGAGGCGACGCGTCACGCCCTTGAGCGTTGCAAGAAGGGCGAGGACACGATCAGCGTCACGGGCAACGTCCTTCGCGACTACCTGACCGATCTGTTTCCGATTCTCGAATTGGGCACGAGCGCAAAGATGCTGTCGATCGTGCCGCTCCTCGAGGGCGGCGGGTTGTACGAGACCGGGGCCGGCGGCTCGGCGCCCAAGCACGTGCAGCAGTTCGTCGCCGAGGGTCACTTGCGTTGGGATTCGTTGGGGGAGTTTCTCGCGCTCGGCGTATCGCTCGAAGACCTCGCGCGGAAGACGGAGAACGACAAGGCCCGCCTCCTCGCGACCGCCCTAACCGACGCGACGACGCTGCTATTGAACGAAGGCAAGAGCCCGCAGCGAAAGGCCGGCCAACTCGATAACCGCGGCAGCCACTACTTCCTCGCGCTCTATTGGGCGCAGGCGCTGCGCGACCAGGGCGAAGACAACGATCTCGCCGAGGTGTTTTCACGCATCGCCGCCGAACTCGAACTCCAGCAATCGACGATTCTCAAAGAGATCGACGCGACGCAGGGCAAGCCCGCAGACCTCGGCGGCTATTACCTGCCCGACGACGCCAAGGCCGACCGCGCGATGCGGCCCAGCCCGACGCTCAACGGCATCGTGGATAAAGCGTGAGCGCGCTTTCGTGAGCCGGGCGAGCCGCGGTATAGTGATTTGCATCCGGACTGACTCACGCCCAACCCAAGGAACCCGCCATGACACCCACCCCGCTCAAGACCCAATTGACCGCCGCCCTGTTCGCCCTCGCCTTCGGACTCTCGGCGCTGACCGGCTGCGGCGGGGGCGGCGATAGCGACGACGCAGACGGCGGCGACGGCGCCGGCTCGACGTCGTCGTCCGCGACCGCCACGATCAAGATCGATCACAGCTCGCCCAAGAAGCTCTTCGATTCGATGATGGACGCAGCGGCGGCGGGCGACAACGCAGCGCTCTTCGCCGGGTTTCCGCCCGACACGCAGACCGAGATGGCGGCGGGCATGATCCAAACCGTGCCGATGGCCGGCCTCATGCCCGGCGCGGACAAGCCCGGCATGATCGCGGTGCTCAAGGACCACGGCATCGCCGAGTCCGACATCCCCAGCGTCGGCCCGAACTTGGAATCCAAGAGCGAATCGCTCGCCGCGGGCATCGACGACAAGCCCGCCTTCATCGCCGACATGATGAGCAAGCTCAGCCCCGGCATGCCGTCGCCCGCCGCGGGCATGACCGGCGCCTTCACCGCCGCCGACGCCGTCAGCCTCACCGATGTCCAGGAAGACGGCGACACCGCCTCGGGCCGAGCCACCGCGCTGGGTCAGGAAAGCGACGACCCGGCCGACAACCGCGTGCACTTCATCCGCGTCGACGGCAAGTGGTATCTCGATTCGGACAAGTGACTCGCACCGATCCGCGGCTCACTCCACGGCATCTATGCGGATCGAGCCGGGGACGGTGATGCGTTTGGTGGGGATGGGGAAGCGGTGCTTGTCGGTTAAGAGATCGATGCCGAGTTCGAGGACGATGGCCCGCGCGGTGGTGTCGAACGCGCCGGGGGCGCGCTGAACCTTGAAGGTGAGTTGTTTCTCCTCGCCGGGCTTGAGCGTCGCGTGCAGATGGTCGGGGCCGATGAGCCAGCGGCTGTCGTCGCTGGTGGGCACGGCCTCGAGGTCGATCGAGAAGGTCGCGGGGTTGTTGATGACGGCGGTGAATGCGCCTTGGACCGAGCCGTCGGCCTCGATTTCAATGGCTTGTTCGAACCGCGCGGGCATGGCTCGGCCGAGCACTTCGGACTGCTCGGAGACCTCGCCGGTGATCGCCTTGGGGTCCATGACGCCGCCGACGGGGATCGCGCTAAAGGCGACCTGCTCTTTGCGCACGGTGACGAGATTGAAGTGGTGCAGCCAGCCGGCCTTGGGCGCCCAGCCGGGCTGGTGTCCGCCGACGGTTGCGAGCGAGAAGTAGTCGATCTCGTCTATGGGGTCGTGGCGCATGTGGTGGATGTGTCCCGCGAAGACGCCGGAGACGTTGCCTGCATTGACGAGTTCTTTGTGGACTTTGTCCCAGTCGTTGCCGTAGCCGACGCGTCCCTTGTTCCCAAGCCAGCGCGGGTGGTGGAGGAACAGGAAGACGTGGTCGGCGTCTTTCGCTCGGTCGAGGATGTCCTTGAGCCAGGCGAACTGCTCGTCGGACATGGTTTGCGCGGCGGGCTGCTTGAAGTTTTTCAGGCCGGTCTTCGGATCGCCCTCGTCGGTGTAGAGGACGATGAAGAAGCAGTCCTTGTGTTCGAAGGCATACCACAACGGGCCGAAGTGCATCTCGTAGAGCGGCTCGAGTTCGCGCTCGGGCTTGTCGGGTGCTCGCCAGTAGACGTCGTGGTTGCCGGCGACGGGGAACCAGGGGCAGATGAGTTCGCCCATGACCTCTTTGTACTGCTTCATCTGCGGGAGCCAGACCTTGTCATCGGCGTAGCCATCGATGAGATCGCCGACGGTCATGACGAGGTCGGGCTCGATCAGGTTGACGTCCGCGACGGCCTGAGCGAGGACGTTGATGCCCTTGTGCGGCCCGCCGGTGCGGTCGCCGAAGATGGCGAAGGTGAACGCGTCTTCCTCGACGGGCAGGTCGAGCGCGGCGCCCTGTCGGTTGGTGTGGAAGCGCGTTTCGTCGGCGGGGACGGTCTTGTGGTCGGGGTTGTGCCGGTGGGTATGTCGATCGTGCTCGAGCGGCGCGGTGGCGGACTTGTCCTCCGCGAGGGCCGGTGCGATCGAGATGGTAACAGCAACGAACAGAGAAAAGACGACACGAAGCATGGGCGGCCCCAAATGAGTGAATTTGAATACAAAGCGCTCGAACCAAACGCTGCGCGTCACCCGCCAAACGGAGCGTGATTAGTGCTTACGCAGGTCGTAACACACGATCTGCTGGTGATCGCGGATGATGAGTCGGCCGTCGGTGATGACGATGGGGGACCAGGCGTTGTTGCTGCGGCCCTTGGGCTCAATGGCGACGAAGCTCGCGATCGGGTCGTACTTCTGGGGTGTCGGGTTGATGAGGATGAGTTCGCCGGTGTCGCCGTCGAAGGCGTAAATTTTGCCGTCGGCGATCGTGAGCGCGCCGCGATTGAGGTTGGGGTCGTTGCCCGTCCGCCACTTGATCTCGCCGGTGGATCGAGAGATGCACGCGAGCCCGCCCTGTTTGTCTCGACCTTTGAGGTTCGCGTTCTCGTTGATGTTCATGTAGAGATACCCGTGTTGCGGGTCGAAGACCGGCGGGTGGACCTGGCTGCCTTCGGGGATGCGCCACCGCTCGCGTCGCGTGCTCAGACGGATGCTTGCGTCGGGCTCGGCTGTTCGCTGGCCGAGTACGTCGAGCGCGACCGTTCCGTTTTCGTAGCCGTTGGTCACGAGGACGGTCGAGTAGAACTCGGTCTGCTGTCGGTTGCTGTAGGAGTGCGTGACGGTGACCGGCGGGATGGTGACGTGCGGGCCGCGTTTGATCTCGTATACCTCTTGCGACCACAGCGTCTTCCCGTTCTGGAGGTCGATGAAGTACACGTGCGTCTGATCTCGGCAGGCGATCCCGCGCACCCCCGCCAGCGTGCGGACGACCGGGGTGTGGTGGGAGTGCAAGGTGGTGAGCGTCGCATCGGATGCCCACCGCTCCAGCCCGGTGGCCGGGTCCACCGCGATGACAACCGGGTCGCCCTCGGCGGTCGGGCTCAGCAGCAACAGGCCGTCAGCCATGACAGGCGAGGGCGCGAAGCCGAACATCTTGTTCTCGTCGGGGTATCGGTCGTAGATATTGAACGACCAATCGGCCCGCCGCGTATCGAGGTTCACCGCGGTCACGTGACCCATCGGCCCGGTGAGGTAGGCGTGCGTGTCGGTGACGCAAGGCGTCGAGCGCGAGCCGGGGAAGTTGACTCGGCCAGGCGCGGCGACTTCGAACCGCCACAGTTCCCGTCCGCTATCGAGATCGAAGACGCGGAGGATGTCGCCCGTGGCCTGGTCGCGGTCGTTGAGGTAGACCCGGCCGTCGACCACCGCGACGCCGGCGAAGCCGATGCCTACGTCGTGACGCCAGCGCTCGGGCGGGCCTTGCTCGGGCCAGCGGTCCAGTAGGCCCGTGTCCGCGGACACCGCGTCCTGCGTCGGGCCGAGGTGCTGCGGCCAGTCGTCGGCGGCGGCGCGGTGCGTCGGCGGCATGCAACACAGCCCCGCGAGGGTGACGAGTACAAAAGACAATCGATTCATTGGGGTTCCCTGACCGGTTGGCCGTTAACAGAAGATGCGTCCGCACAGACCTATACCATGCCAACGCATCGGGCGTCGCCTCGGTTCGATCGCAGGCCGCGGCGAGCGCCGAGCAACCCCCTCGAATTATTGCAACTCATTTTCAACAAGCCTACAATCTCGGCATGTCAGTTAGCACTAACGGCCAACCCGTCGCGTCAGACCCCGCGCAAGCCGCAACGCCGCTCACCGATCTCGCCGCGGGTGGGGCCGGGCTCGTCGTGCGGATCGAAGAGGACGACCACGCGATGCTCATCCGCCTCAAGACGATGGGGATGCACGAGGGCCGGCTCGTCCGCGTGATCCGGGCCGGCTCGCGGATCATCGTCAGCTGCGGGGGCACGCGCATCGGCCTCGCCGCCGAAGTCGCCCGCCACGTTCTCGTCGCGCCGACCCAACGCTAAGCCGTCAACGCCCACCCGCACCGCTCAGCCCTATGACCACCATCTCCCTCGACGTCCAGCAGCCCAAACGCAAGTGGCCCGACAACCGCCCCCTCCGCGTCGCGCTCGTCGGCAACCCCAACTCCGGCAAGACCACCCTCTTTAACCGCCTCACCGGGCTGCGCGCCAAGACGTCCAACTTCCCCGGAACGACCCTCGAATCTCGAGCCGGCAAGATCAAGGCCGGCGAACACGAGATCGACCTCGTCGACCTGCCCGGGCTCTACTCCACCGAGTTCGCCGGGCAATCCGAGGAGATGCTCGCCGCCGACGCGCTGCACGGCCGACTCGAAGGCATCCAGCGACCCGACGCCGTGGTCGTCATCGTCGACGCGACCTGCCTGAGCCGCCACCTCTACCTCGCCAGCGAAGTCCGCGAGATGGGCGTGCCCATGGTCGTCGCGCTCAACATGATCGACGAGGCCCGCAAGCACAGCGCCACCATCTGCCTCGACACCCTCGGCAAGGAACTCGACGCCACCATCATCCCCATCAGCGGACGCACCGGCGAGGGCATCGACGCGCTCCGCGATGCCATCGCCGACGACCTCGCCGGCGACGAAGCCATCCACGCCCAGCGCGCCGCCGGCATGACCGAACGCATCGCCTGTACGTCCTGCACCAGCTGTCCGCACACCAACCGACACACCTGGGCCTGCGGCGTCGGCGAAGCCGCGGGCGAGCAGATCAGCGAGGCCGTTGAACGACGGACCGAAGCCGTCGATCGCGTCTTCACCCATCCGATCGCGGGCGTCGGCGTTTTCGCCGCGATCATGTTCGCGCTGTTTTTCCTCATCTTCAAAACCGCGACGATCCCCATGGGCTGGATCGAAGCCAGCTTCGGCGCAATCGGCGCGTGGGCCGGCTCGCTGCTGCCCGAAGGACTCGTCTCCAGCTTCGTCGTCGACGGGCTCATCGCCGGCATCGGCGGGGTCGTCATCTTCCTCCCGCAGATCCTCATCCTCTTCTTCGTCCTCACCCTCCTCGAAGACACCGGCTACCTCGCACGCGCCGCCTTCGTCGCCGATCGCATCATGCACAAGGTCGGGCTGCCCGGCAAGGCCTTCATCCCCATGCTCTCGGCCCACGCCTGCGCCATCCCCGCCATCATGTCCACCAAGGTCATCGAGTCCCGACGCGATCGGCTCATCACCATCCTCGTCATCCCCCTCATGACCTGCTCGGCCAGGCTGCCCGTCTACGCCATGGTCGCCGCGCTCGCCGGCATGATCCTCTACCCCGGCGACACCGACACCGCGCTCTGGCAACGCGGACTACTCGGCGGAGCACTCTTCTTCGGCGCATACATGCTCGGCATCCTCGCCGCGATGACCGCCTCCTTCGTCCTCGGCAAAACCATCCTCAAAGGCAAACCGCAGGAACTCGTCCTCGAACTGCCGCCCTACCGCTGGCCCTCCCTCCGCGTCGCCCTGCTCACCGTTTGGGACCGCGGGCTCGTCTTCCTCAAGCAGGCCGGCACGGTCATCCTCGTCCTCTCGATCCTCATCTGGGCCGCGATGACCTTCCCGCAGCTGCCCGAAGACAAACTCGCCGACGTCGCCAAGCCCGAGAGCGTCGCCCAACTCGAATTGCTCGACGCCCAGCTTCAACTCGCCGAAGCGACCAACGACGCCGACACCGCCGAATCGGCCCAAGCCGAGATCGACAACCTCTACGCCCGCTACGCCACCGAGCACTCCGTCGGCGGACGCGTGGGCAGATTCGTCGAGCCCATCTTCGCGCCCCTCGGCTTCGACTGGCGCATCGATATCGCCGTGGTCGCGTCCTTCGCCGCGCGCGAGGCCGCCGTCTCAACCCTCGCCATCACCGCGGGCATCGGCGAAGAGGGCGCCGAGGACGAAGGCCTCCTGCGCGACACCCTCGGCGCGATGACCCGGCCCGACGGCTCGCCGCTCTTCGACCTGCCCACCGTTCTCTCGCTGCTCGTCTTCTTCGTCCTCGCCATGCAGTGCCTGCCCACCCAGGCCGTCACCAAACGCGAGACCGGCAGCTGGAAGTGGGCCATCCTCCAATTCGGCTACATGACCGCGATGGCCTACCTCGCCGCGATGGTCACCTACCAAGTCGCCTCGGCCGTAGCCTGATCGCGATCTACTCCGGCGCGGGGCGGTCGTTCGCCGACAGCATCTCGCGGTAGCGCTCGTTGACGCGTTGGACCTTCGCGAAAAAGTCGCGCTGGTTCGACTCTGCCTCGCGCATCGCCCAACGCACGAGCAGCACCAGCCCGCCCACCACCGCCGCGATCGCGAGCACCACGTAGACCGGGTGGTACGACGGATACGAATAGACAACCCAGTCCATGCGGAAGTGGTAGGCCTGCGCCTTCGCCGCGTCGCGATCGAACGAGCACGCGGCCAACAGGATCGCGACATACTCATCACCGACCGCAGACGAGACGGCGCTCGGATCGCCGATGCCCCACTCCTCCACGACCGAGGCCCAGACCTGGCGGGCCGCGGTTTGATCGGGCGGATCGACCTTGTTAAACGCGTCGAGCGTCTGCCAACTCACATCCCAACTCTCCAGCCGATCGAACTCGGACGGCGCCAGCCAGCTGCGCTCGGCGTCGATCCCGAAATCCAGTTGCGTGCTGCCGAACGCCGCGATCGCTTCGTTACTCTTCGGCGCCAGCGACACCGACAGCGTGCGGTCGTAGTTGATCGGCAGCATGAGCCCGACGATCAACGCGCCGAACACCATCGGCGCGGCGCCGACCAGCAGGTACAATACCACCCGCACTCCGGCCGACATCGGCGGATCGAGCCCGTCGATCAGGATCCCCCCGCGCGGACGCCTCGGCGAGGCCGGCGACAACAGATCCTCCCCGCACTCCGGGCACCGCTCGCCCGTCGCCCCCCGCACGTCGAACCGACACCCCGCGCAGTACATCCCGTCCGGCTGAACGCCCCGCGTCTGCACCCCGTAGCGAATCGACTGAAACACCACGTAAGGCAACCCCAACGCGATCAGCGGCACCACCCAGCAACAGATGCAAAGCCCCGCAAAGATCCCCGACACATCGCCAGTCATCTCAGCAGTTTACCTCAGCGCGGACGCGATCAAGGGAGCTGCGCTGTGCATAGGGAGTACGAACTCGCGTTGAGTTGTCTTATGGAAATAGCCGCGACGCTACGCGTCGCAGGCAAAGCCTGACACGCCGACCGCGCGTTTCCTGCGATGCGTAGCACCGCGGCTATGCTTCTGAACCGGCGCAATCGCGAAGTTTCCAAACGTGATCCGTCTTAAACGCGTGCCGATTAATACTGACGCGTTGCGTAGCCGCCGGGCAACGCCCGGGGGTCGAGCCATTTTCTACTTTGATCACGGTATTGCCGAATAGTCCCCAGGTGATTCGACCCCCGCGTGTTACGCGGCGGCTATAAAGACGCGCGAGGTTATTGTGGGATAAAGATGCGTCAGTTTGGTTTTCGCTCAGGCCTGGTCGGGTTTCTTGCCGGCGAGCATGTCGGCGAGTCGCTGGCGATCGGACGAAGGCTTAGCGCTCGCGGCCGACGGTTCTTTGGGCGCGTCGTCGGTCTCGGGGAGTTCGACGTTGTAAGCCGTCGCGTTCGCGCTCGTTTCGCCGACATCCGTGGACGCGGAAGGCGGCGGGCCGATGGGCGGGCGGAAGGCGTTGTCGTCCTGCGCGGGCGGGGGTGCGTCGGTCGCTCGGTCCGTCGCGTCGGACTCGGCTTCTTCGGCGACTCTGTTGAGGACGTCCTTGCTGACATCCGCGCCGCTGCCGGCGATCTGGTCGAACTGAACCCGGACGCGTTTCGAGACGCCGCGTTCCTGCATCGTGATGCCGTAGAGCGCGTCGCAGCCCTGCATGGTGCGTTTGTGGTGGGTGATGACGATGAAGTGGCTGACGTCGAGGAAGCTGTGGATGATGTTGACGAAGCGCTCGACGTTGGCTTCGTCGAGCGCGGCGTCGACTTCGTCGAGGATCGCGTAAGGCGAGGGCCGGGACTTGAAGATGGCCATGAGCAGCGCGATCGCGGTCATGGTCTTCTCGCCGCCGGACAGTTGGCTGAGGGCGCGTGGTTCTTTTCCGGGTGGCTTGGCGGTGATCTCGATGCCGGACTCGAGCACATCGATCTTGCCGTCCTCGTCGGGTTGGAGGAAGACATCCGCCTTGCCCCCACCGAAGAGACGACGGAACAGGCCCTGGCTCCCGGCGAAGTTCTCGCGGACTTCCTTGAACGTCTCTTCGAAGCGGACGCGGCTGTCGTTGTTGATCTGTTCGATGAGCTGACGCAATTGCCGCTCGGCTTCTTCGATGTCCTTGACCTGGTCGGCGAGTTCGTCCTGCTTGTCTTCGAGTTGGTTCTCTTCTTCGATCGCATTGAGGTTGACGTTGCCCAGTCGCGCGATCTTGCCCTTGAGCTCTTCGATGGTGTTCGCCGTGGCTTGCCAATCGATATCAAAGTCGGTCGGGGTGTTGGGTGCTGGGTCTTGGGTGTTGGGCTCTTGTTCGAGTGCGTTTTCCCCAACACCCAACACCTGAGACCCA
>JBMYUK010000005.1:5190-18691 GCA_049605275.1 Phycisphaeraceae bacterium | reverse complement strand
GGGAGGCGAGGTAGACGCCGGCTTCTTTGTGTCCCATTCTTCCGGGGAAGTTGCGATTGGTGGTGGAGATGCAGTTGATGGGTTCGTTGAGTCGGCCGAAGGTGTCGTTGGGTCCGCCGAGGCAGGCGGCGCAGGAGGCGGCCCCGATGAGGCAGCCGGCGTCTTCGAGGGCTTGGTAGACGGATGTGGTGGCGCGTTTGTCTTGGGTGGGATGGCCGTCTCGGCCGTCGGTCTGGTGATTCGTGACGGGCGGGACGCCCATCCCACCTTCAATCGGTTCGCCGTAGAGGTTGAGGGTGAGCATGTCTTGGTGGACTTCGGTGGAGCCGGGGACGACGAAGGTTGGGATCTTGACGGTGTTGCCGTGGAGGATGTTGGCGGCGAAGATCATGTCCGTGATTTTTCCGCCGGTGCAGGAGCCGATGTAGGCGCGGTCGAGTTTGGTTTTGGCGAGTTGGAGTTCGTGTGCGGTCTTGGTGTTGTCGGGGGAGTGGGGTGCGGCGACGAGGGGGACGAAGTCGGCGAGGTCCCAGGTTTGTTCGTAGTCGTAGGTGCAGTTGTCGTCTTCTTCGTAGACGGTCCAGTCGGGTCGGTTGGATCGAGCTTGGACGTAGTCGAGTGTTTTCTGGTCGACATCGCAGATGCCGTTCTTGCCGCCGGCTTCGATGGCCATGTTGGTGAGTGTCATGCGGTCTTCGAGGGAGAGGGAGGCGATGCCCGAGCCGGCGAAGTACATGGCTTTGTAGGTGGCGCCTGCGAATCCGATGTCTCCGATGACGGCGAGGATGAGGTCTTTTGCGGTGAGGTAGGGTGGGATGTCGCCGTGGAAGTTGAATCGCATGGTGGGTGGGACTTTAAGCCAGGTTTTGCCGGTGCCCATGGTGAAGGCGGCGTCGGTGTTGCCCACGCCGGTGGCGAATTGTCCGAAGGCGCCTGCGGTGCAGGTGTGCGAGTCGGTGCCGAGCATGATTTCGCCGGGTCGGCAGTGTCCTTCTTCGGGGAGTGCTTTGTGGCAAACGCCTTTGTAGCTTGTTTTCGTCGGGTCGCGGTAGGGGTTTGGCATGCCGGATGCTTCGTCGGTGTCGAGGAAGTCGGGGTCGTAGTAGTACTTGATGTTTTGCTCTTTGACGAAGTCGCGGAGGATCTGGACGTTGCGGTGGCACTTGCCGTCGGCGGTGAAGATGTAGTGGTCGGGGATGATGGGGATGCGGGTGTTGTCCCAGACCTTGGCGTCTTGGCCGAATTCTTTTTTGAAGATGCCGATCGTGCCGGGACCGCAAACATCGTGCGTCATAAGGATGTCGACGTCGACCCACACGTTGTCCCCGGGTGCGACCTCGGACTTCCCGGCGTGTGCGGCCATGATTTTCTCGGTCATCGTCATGTTGCGTGTCATCGGCTTGGCTCCGTCAATAGACTCTTTCAAACGCATCATCATACTAGGTCGGCTGACCGTCGAAATGCGCGTCAACGGTCAAAAACCGATCGTCCCGTACGACGTACGAAAAACGATTGACGCACCCCTCACCAGCGGCTATTGTCCGAGCATGCCTAATCCGACCGACCGACCGTTCGCGACCGCTGCCGCGCTCCTCGCCGCTTCCTGTGCGCTCGCCGCGATCGGCTGCTCAAAGCCGCACGGGCTCACGACGACCGAGCTGCGCGAAGCGCTTCTCGCCGACCACCGCGAGAAGCTCGAGGGCCGAGCCGAAGAGGTCCGCGCCGAGCGTCAGCCCAACGAGTTCGAGGCCTCGCTCGAGCGCGTGCTTAAGAAAGCCAAAGAAGACGGCGTGCAGCTGCCCGAGGATCGGCAAACCGTTCAGCAGAACATCGACGCGGCCGACGGCATCAGTGGCGCCGACGCCTACGCCGATCAACCCCTCGACGCCGGCGACGCCCTGCTCCTCGGCGAGGCCGCGCCCACCGTCGCGCTCGACCTCAAGTCCGCCCTTCGCAAAGCCATCGAACACAACATCGACCTCCGCGTCGCCCGACTCACCCCGCAGATCAGCGAAGAACAACTCAAGCAGGCCGAGGCCGTTTTCGACACCGCCCTCTTCGCCAACGCCAACTTCTCCGAGCTCGACACGCCCCAGCCCCCCGGCGTGATCCCCGGCCTGTCCGGCGACCAGCAATCCGAAACGCGAAGCCTCGCCACCGGCATCCGCAAAGACCTCACCACCGGCGGTCGAATCACCGCCCAGGCACAAGTCTCCCGCAACCAGCAAAACCCCTCGTTCTTCGGCGTCACCAGCTTCTACGACGCCGACATCCTCCTCCAACTCGAGCAGCCCCTGCTCCGCGGCTTCGGCTCAGACGTCACCGAAGCGAACATCCGCCTCGCCACCATCGCGACCCGCGCCGATCGCGTCGCGCTCTATCAGACCACGATCGATCTCGCCGCCGCCGTCGAACAGGCCTACTGGCAACTCGCCGCTTCGCGCAAGGCCCTGCTGATCCAGCAGCGCCTCCGCGACCGCACGATCCAGATGCGCGACAAGCTCGAGCCGCGCATCGGCTTCGACCTCCTGCTCGCCGACCTCAACGAGGTCAACGCCCGCGTCGACCAGCGCTTCGCCGACGTTCTCCGCGCTCAGGAAAACGTCCGCTCGCTTTCCGATCAGCTCAAGCGGCTCATCAACGACCCCGACCTGCCCGTCATCGATGAGGCGCTGCTCGAGCCCACGCAGACGCCCACCGACGCGCCGATCACCTTCAGCCTGCTCGACCAGGTCACCACCGCGCTGCAGCAGCGACCCGAGATCGAAACCGCGCTACTCGCCATCGACGACGCCGACGTCCGACGCGTCGTCGCCGACAACGCCAAGCTCCCCATCCTCAACCTCGTCGCCTCGGCCAACGCAAACGGGCTCGACGTCGATAACGCCGGCGACGCGCTCGGCAACACCATCGACTTCGACTACATCGACTACGCGCTCGGTCTGCAATTCGAACAACCGCTCGGCAACGCCGCCGCCCGATCCCTCTTCACCCAGCGGACCCTCGAACGGCAGCGCGCCCTCGAAAACTACCGCAGCCAAGCCCAACTCGTCACCCTCGAAGTCAAGGACGCGCTCCGAAGCGTCGGCACGAACTACCGCCTCATCGACACGACCCGCAGCCAACGCCGAGCCTCCGCGCTGTCCCTCGAGGTCGCCGCGATCCAGCTCGAAAAAGGCGGGCGAAACGAGGCCGAAACCTTCACCACCCGCGTCGACCGCGTCCTCGCGAGGCAAGACGCCCTCGCCCAGGCCGAGCTCGCCGAGGTCCAGGCCCTCACCGACTACATGATCGCGCTCAGCGAACTCAAACGTGCCACCGGGACGAGCCTCGATCAGGCCGGCGTCGCGATCGAAGTCGACGAAGACGAATAACACGAAACCCGTTATGTGTTTCTCGACGCAACAGCCGCGACGCTAAGCGCCGCCGGCAAGCATGACACGTAGATCGCGCTTACCCTGCAATGCGTAGCATCGCGGCTATTTTTTATACCGATGCAATCAAGCCACATTAAACTTGATCGGTGCGATCAATACCCGCTGCCCGCGGCGCCTTGTCCGGTCACGATCTCGACACCCGCGGAGCAACCGAGGCGGTCGGCACCGGCGTCGATCATCCGCTTCGCGTCGTCGAGCGTGCGGATGCCGCCGGAGGCCTTGACCTTCATCGGGCCCGCGTGCTTTTTCATCAGCCTGACCGCCTCGACGCTCGCCCCACCCGCGCTGTGAAAGCCCGTGCTGGTCTTCACGAAGTCGATCCCCGCGGCTCGGGCCGCCTCGCACGCCGCGGCGATGCGCTTCTCGCATAACGCCTCGTCGGCGTCTTTCATCAGCGCCGCAGATTCGATGATGACTTTGATGACCACGCCGGGAAGGACCGACCGAGCCGCCTTGGAGAGCTCCGCGAATTCGATCCGTGCGGCCTCCGCGTCGCAGGCCAACAGCGTCGGCAGGTGCGCGACGAAATCCACCTCGTCCGCGCCGTCTTTAACCAGGCTCGTCGCCTCGATCGCTTTGACCATCGGCTTCATCGCGCCCAGCGGGAACCCGGCCACGCCGCAGGTCTTCGCCTCCGCGTCCGCCAGTTGTTCACGCACCGTTTTCAAAAAACAGCCGTTGACGCAGACCGACGCGAAGCCGTACTCGATCGCCTCGTCGCAGAGACGCAGGACGTCGTCTCGCGTCGCTTCGGCTTTGAGGATGGTGTGATCGATGAGAGCGGCGATGTTTTGCATGCGTGGATGTTACTCCGATTCGAATTTTCACCGCAGCGTTCCCGGAGGGCCGCAGAGGGAAAAGCCATCAATCCATTTGGAACCACAGATGCACACGGATGAACACAGATGGATTCTGGATTGATCTGAGTGCATCCGTGTGCATCTGTGGTTTCTCATTGCCTTGCTCTGCGGCCCTCTGCGAACGCTGCGGTGAAAAATTTAGTGGATTGCCTTGAAAAATTGTTCGAGTGCTGCGCGGTATTGCTCGGGCTCTTGTTCGTGGAGTTGGTTGTGCCGGCCGCCTTGGATGGCGACGAACGTGCTGTCGGGTGCGGCGTCGGCGAGTTGTTTGCCTTCTTCGATCGGGCAGATGCGGTCGTCGGTGCCGTGCAGGACGAGCGTGGGCTTGGCGAATCGCTTGGCATAGTCTGCACGATCGAAGCGTCGGATCAGACCCGCTGCGTAGAACACCAGCCCGGCGAGTTGTATGAAGGGGAAGCTCGGCACGCGCTTGGCCTTCATCTTCATGCGGATGGGCGTGTCCCACCGCCGGTACGCGCCGTCGACGACGAGGCCGGCGAAGCGATCGGGATAGCGCCCGGCGGTTTTGATAGCGATCTGTCCGCCGAGGGAGTAGCCGAAGAGGACGATCGGCTTGTCGCGCAGGGGTTGGGGCAGGCCGTCGAGGACGGCGATGGCGTCGCCGGGCTCGCGCGTGCCGCAGGTCATCCAGGGCGCGGTGCATCCGCCGTGGCCGGGCCAATCGAAGACGACGATCGACGAGGCGAAGGGCGCGAGCACGGGGACGAATCGCAGCGCGCCGCAGGTGTAGTCGCGGTGGCCGTGGAGGACGAGGACGGTGGGGCCGGCGGGGTCTTGGCCGGTGATGATCCATCCGGGGGAGGTGTGTCGATCGGGCAGGTTAAAGGTGACTTCGTCGGCGTCGAGGCCGAGGCCCAGTTCGCCGGGTTCGGTGGGCAGGCCGTGTGCGATGGCGTGGGCGAAGGTCTTTCGCGCGGGGCGGACGATCATGAGTACGAGCGCAGCCGAGCCGATGATCGCGATCAACAGGTAGGCGAAGAGGAACAGCAGGATCAAGCCGGGCATGGAGAGGCTAGGATAGCGGGCATCGAAGACGCGGTGCGAAAGGGCTGAAGGATGGACGACGACGCGATGATGGACGCGGCGCTGGCGCAGGCGCAGAAGAGCTACGACGAAGGCGGGCTGCCGATCGGCGCGGTGCTGGTCGACGCGGCGGGGTCGATCGTTTCGCGCGGCCACAACCGCCGAGTGCAGGACGATGACCCGACCTCGCACGGCGAAACCGACTGCATCCGCAACGCAGGCCGACGGCGAGACTGGAACGAGCTGACGCTCTACACGACGCTGAGCCCGTGCGTGATGTGCTCGGGCACGGCGCTGCTCCTGCGCATCGGGCGGATCATCATCGGCGAGCATCAAAACTTCATGGGCGAAGAAGACCTGCTGCGCGAGCGTGGCGTCGAGCTCAAAGTGCTCCATCACGCGGGTTGCATTGAATTGATGGGTAAGTTCATCCGTGAGAAACCGGACGTGTGGAACGAAGACATCGGGCTGTAGTTATACCCCGGCGTTCGCAGGGGCCGCTAGACAGACATGGCGATCGATCCGTTTGGAGCCACAGATGCACACGGATGCACACGGATTGATTCAAGGCACGTTTACCGCAAAGCTCGCAAAGGGGAACTTCAGTGATTCGTGGTTTTCCTGTTGACTCCCTTTGCGAGTTTTGCGGTGTAACTGAATGGAAGCCTTGAATCTATGTGCATCCGTGTGCATCTGTGGTTACGGAATGCCTTGTCTGTACGTTCTTCGCGGTAAAACCCGACTGCTCTGCGGTCGACCTCGAACCGGATTAGGATAGCCCCATGGCCCGCCCGAATAAGTCCCACGAGAAACGCGCCGAGTTGATGCCGATCGTCGCGCAGGCTTTCAGCGAGTTGGGGTATCGCAAGGCGACCACGGCCGAGCTCGCCGCGCGATGCGGGGTTCAGGAGAACATCCTCTACCGGCTGTGGAACGATAAGAAGGCGATGTTCGCCGCGTCGATCGACTACTTGTTTGATGCGACGATGCAGCAGTGGCAAAGCTTGATCGACGAGGCTGAGGCCGACCCTGACGGGCCGACCGCCGCGGAGCGTATTCTCGCGTACGACGCCGAGCATCGCGGGGAAAAGGGGTTTTACAAGATCACGTTCGCCGCGCTGAGCGAGACGGACGACCCGGTCGTGAAGGCGGCGCTCGCGTCGATGTACAGCCGGTTCACCGCGTTCATCGAGGAACGGGTCGCCGACCACCGCGCGCACGACCGCATCGACGGCGCGAAGCTGCCCGAGCCGTGGTCGGCGACGTGGGCGATCCTGGGCCTGGCGACCGCGGCGGACATCGGGCGAGAGCTCGGCCTGCTGAGCGCGAATAAGCGAAAGGCCATGATCCGCGACGTCGGCCGGCTGCTACTCGAAGGGGCGACGCGGTAGCGGATCGCGCGTCTATCATCTTCACCGCATATGCCGCGGGGGTTGAATCAGCCGGGGCGTATTCAAGGTGATCGCGATCTAAGCCGGAAATGACTCGCCCCCCGTGCGTTGCCCGACGGCTACGCGACGCGCCAATAATGATCGCGATTCGTCTCATTCGGATCGCGTTTTGAGTTTTTCTCAAGGCAAAAGCCACGACACTTCGCGTCGCAGGCGAAGCATGACACGCTGGTCGCGTGTCTCCTGCGATGAGTAGCATCGCGGCTATGCTTTGATATCGATCCGATCGCGACGTTTCAAAACGTGATTCGTACGCCAGAGAAGTTACGAGCTGCTCTTGATAAACAACCGCAGCCGCCTAGCTTGGTGCCGGGCGGCTGCGGTCGGTGGGTGATAGGTTGTTCGAATCGATCGGCTTACTTCGCGATGCGGTATCGGCCGTCGGGGTTGTGGAGGAAGTAGTAATCGTACGGGGCGAGGGGCGGCAGTTCGTAGTAGGTGTTGCCGTTGCCGTCTTGCTTGACTTGGTAGACCGGTGGGTTGTTGAAGAGCTCGTACTGGGTGAAGGGCATCGGCATCGCGCCGTCGTTCGCGTTGGCCGGGGCGTTGTCTTGCGGGGTGTCGCCTTCGAAGAAGAACATCGGGGGCATGCGTCGGTCGCGTGGGGCGGTGACGAGCGCAGTCTCGCGGATCTCTTCGACAACGTGGTTGACCCACTTGAGCTCCTTGGCCTTGTCGGCGAACTCGGCCCAGTCGCCGTCGGAGTTGTTCTCGTACATGAGCTCGACGAACTCGTCGTAGCTGACGCCCATCTTGTCGGCGACGGGGTTGGCGAGTCGCTTGGCCCACTCGAAGCCTTCTTCGAGTTGCTCTTTCTGCTGGGTCAGGTTGCCGCGCATGCCGCTGGACATCTGGTGGTGGAGGATGATGGCATTGGGGTAGGCGTAGGACTCTTCGGCGAGGGTGGTGATGCAGGCGGCCATGGACGCGGCGTATTGTTTGACGACGACGTGGATGGGCGCCTCGCTGTTCTGCATGGCGGTGACGATGCGGTAGCCTTCCATGACCGAGCCGCCGGGGTTGGTGTCGATGACGATGAAGATGGGGGCTTTGTCGTCGAGGTTGTTGTAGTAGTGGATGCGTTCGGTGACGTAGTCGGCCGAGCCGCGGGAGATGCCGCCGTTGAGTGGGATGCGGCGGTCGCTGATGGTGAGGACGCCGTCCTTGAGCGGCTGGGCGGGGTATTGTATGTCGTCTTTGTCGATGGAGGCGGCGGAGCGTTTGGCCTGGATCAGGCCGAGCTCGGCTTTGAGAGCCGCGGTCTTCGCGGAGAGCTTCTGATTCTCGGCGGCGAGTTCAGCCGTCTCGTTCTGTCGCTCGAGCGACGCGATCTGGGTTTCGAGTTGCATCTGCTGGAAGCGCTGCTGCATCGCCTGCATCTCTCGCGACAGCTCGGCGAGCTCGAGTTGGGACTCGAAGTCTGCCTGCGCTTTTTCGCGCTGGGCCTCGGCCTGGGCGTCCTGCTGCTTGGTGTTCAGGAGCGCGAGCTCGGCCTCGATGCGCTGCTTTTCTTCCTGCAGCGGGGCGAGCTCGGCCTTGAGGCGAGCGGCGCGGAGATTCGCTTCGCGCTGCAGCTTTTCGAGCTCTTCTTTGTCTGCCTCGGCGGCGAGCTCTTCGGGCGTCTTTTCTTTCTCTTCCGTCTCGGCGTCGGCCTTCGCTTGCGCTTCGGCTTCGGCCGACTCGACTCCGGTCGCCTCGACAGCTTCGACAACATCGGTCTCGGCGGCGGTCTCGGTTTCGGTTTCGGCGGCCTGGGTCTGAGCACATGCCGCCAGGGGCATCCCCATCGCGGCGATCAGCGCGGCGGCGGGAAAGAGTCGGGCGAGTGCGGTGCGATCTGTGGTCATCGTTGGGGGGTCCTGTTGGAGGGAACATAGGGATGCGGGCAAGCTCGAGCCGCAGCGAACCTTTCGTACGCCGTGCGTAGCGCCGAGGTTTGAAAAATACGAGACATCTTAGGCGTATTGCGATCGATCGAGCGGGGTGCGACGCGGCGTTCAGGCTGGGCCTAAAAGGTGCTCGTTGGGGTTCGTCGGGGCGGCGGGCTGGAGGCTTGCGTTGGCGGGGACGGTGATTTCTTTTTCGAACTTGATCCCGCCGCGTCTTGCGAGGAAGACGATGATCGTGACGACGCAGATGAGGACGACGGCGAGCGCGATGCCGCCGGTGAGGCTGCCGGTGCAGGCTTCGCTTTTACCGGCGAGGGGGTGTCTTGCGCGTAGGATCTTGCTCTTGGCGGAGGTGCCGTTGGCGACGGCGATCATGCCGAGGACCGCGGCGACGGCGAGGCTGCCGAGGCTGATGATCCCGAGGGTGATTATGAGGCTTTGGCTGTCGGCGTTGGCCATGCCGATGATCATGAGGGTGAGGCCGGCGGCGGCGAAGACGCAGGCGGTGATGCCTAGGCCCATAGCGGTTTTCGCGCCCTTGGCCATGCGTCGTCGGCCGCGGGGTTCGTCGTCGTCATCCTCGCGGCGGGAGCGCGAACGGCTCGAGGGATCAATGGCCTCGGCGGGGTCGTCCTGGAAGACCTGCTCGCTCTTGACGGGGTTCATCCGCGTGGTGGAACCGGTGGGCTCGGGCAGTTCGACTTCGTCTTCGGTGGGGACGAGGACGAAGAGCTTGTTGCAGGCTTTGCAGCGGGCCTGCTTGCCGAGCATCTTGTCGGGCAGCTTGTACTGGGCCCCGCAATGGGTGCAGGTGGTGATCAAAGCGGGCTCCGTCTGACGGTTCGGAAGGGTCGCGGCACGATCGGCCGGGGTGTCAATGATACGGGATGCGCCGGGCGCGTCTAGCGGTGCGAGCCGGCGTCTTGGACGGGGCCGGTGTGATGGATGTCGCCGGTGTCGTCGCCGCGGCGTTTGAGCCAAGCGAGTTGTTCAAGGTTGCCGCCCTTGGCCCCGCGGATCGGGCTGTCGCACCAGCCGATCGCTTCGACGCGAAGCGCCGGGTCGCTGGCGATGTCGTCGAGGACGCGCTGCGTGATCGCGTGACTCTCATCGCGAGTGAGGGGCTCGGGCTTGGGGGCCTTCTTGCCTTTGCGCTTCGGCGTGTCGCGCGGCTGCTCGTAGTGCGGCTTGATGAGCGTGACGATTCGGCCATCTGGCGCGAGCCAATTCAGCGCGGCGGCGAGGGCCTTGTTTTGCTTGGTCCAGCCGAGGTCGATCGTGACGAGATCGACGCCTGGCGAGCCGGTAGCCGGTGCGGCTTCGGCGGGCGGCCTGACGTGCAGCGCGTTGCTGCGTTCCATGACGACGACGCGCTCGTCTTGTCGCAGCGCGTAGTCGAGCACGCCGTAGCCGGTGTCGACGGCGTAGACCTTGGCCGCGCCGCGGTGCAATAGGCAAGACACGAATCCGCCGGTTGAGCAGCCGAGGTCGACGCACGTCATCCCGCTCGGATCGATCCCCGACGCCGCGAGCGCCGCGTCGAGCTTGAGCCCGCCGCGCGACGCGAAGGGGTGGTCGGCCTCGGTGTATCGGCCGGGGGGTTGGATCGGGGGCTGCTGCACCGGCTCATCGTATAACGACTCGCAGCCCACGGATTCGATCCGCGGGCGTCTAGACCCTGCAACCCCGTGACCCACCGCTTATCCTATGGACCCATTTCAACGCCACGCAACCCGAGGCCTACACCATGAGCGAATCCAACAAAGTCGAACAAGACCGCGCCGCACTCGCCGCTGTCGAAGGCAAGGGCGCCCTCGCCAAGCTCGGCACCTACACCCGCCTCTCCGGCCCCGGCTGGCTGCAATCCGCCATCACCCTCGGCGGCGGCTCGCTCGCGGGCTCGCTCTACATCGGGGTCATCGGCGGCTACGACATGCTCTGGCTCC
The DNA here is from genome assembly GCA_049605275.1 of Phycisphaeraceae bacterium. GTDB lineage: Bacteria > Planctomycetota > Phycisphaerae > Phycisphaerales > Phycisphaeraceae > JAHQVV01. Next base: position 8,064 of record JBMYUK010000005.1, on the reverse strand, counting down.
AGCCCATGATGATGATCCTCGGCATCATCATGCTCTCGGCCATCGCTTACGTCACGCTATCGACAGGCGAAAAACCCTTCCACGCGATCAACAAACACATCAACCCGGTGCTCGGCTGGGGTTGGCTCACCGCCGCGATGATCGCCAACCTCGTCTGGGCCATGCCGCAGTTCAGCCTCGGCACCGGCGCGATCCAGCAGAACCTCGGGCTCAACATCTCCGACGAACTTTGTGTCGTCTTCCTCTTCATCATCGCGGGAGTGGTGATCTGGTTCTACGACGCTGGGGGCTGGGGCATCAAGCTCTTTGAGGTCTTGCTCAAGATCATGGTCGCCTTGATCGTGCTCGCGTTCTTTGGCGTGGTCGCCTCGCTTGCGCTCAAGGGCGCGCTGCCGTGGGGCAAGGTCTTTGCGGGGTTCATCCCTGACTTCTCCTTGCTCTCTGAGTCGTCCGACACAATCAAGCCATTCATCGCTGGGTCATCCAACCCTGATTATTGGGAGAAGACCGTCGTGGACTCGCAGACCGCGCGGATGATCGCTGCCGCCGCGACCGCCGTCGGCATCAACATGACTTTCCTGCTGCCGTACTCCATGCTCCGCAAAGGCTGGGACAAGACCTTCCGCGGGTTGGCGACATTCGATCTGTCTACCGGCCTGTTCATCCCGTTCGTCTTGGCGACAAGCTGCGTCGTCATCGCCGCGGCCAGCCAGTTCCACGCACAGGCACCAGACATCAGCGCGGAGACTTCTTACATCGATATGGAAGGCGGCGCGCAAGGCAATCTCGAGACGATGGTCGCAGCCAAGGATGAGGCCGGCTTTGAAAAGGCCAAAGCCGAGCAAGAAGCGATTGATCGCGCCGTCGAAGAAGGCCGAATGGATACAGGCGATCAACGACTCGCCGCGTTTATCGATGCGAATTCCAATATGGCTGACAAACAGCTCGCCGTCATGCTGATCCAGCGCGACGCAGGAGCGCTGGCAGGCTCACTCGAAAACGTCACCGGCTCCAAGGCCATCGCGCAGTACGTCTTTGGCCTGGGCGTCCTGGGCATGTCGATCTCCACCATCATCATCCTCATGCTTATCAACGGCTTCACCTTCACCGAAGCGCTCGGCGTCAAGACCTCCGGCACCATGCACCGCATCGGATCCTACCTGCCCGCCTTCACCGGCGCGTTCGGATTCCTCTTCCTCTGGGGCAACAAAGAAGCGAAGTTCTGGCTCGCCATCCCCACCAGCCAGATCGGCATGATCCTCCTGCCCGTCGCCTACATCAGTTTCTTCCTGCTGATGAACAACACCAAGCTCATGGGTGACAACAAACTCAAGGGCGGCAAGGCCGTCGCCGCGAACGTTGTCATGATCGCCGCCATCGTCGCCGCGACCTACGGCTGCGTGAAGACCCTGCTCAGTAAAACCATGAACATCCCCGGCACCGAGCAGTCCGTCCAACCATTCCTTATCGGTGCCGCCATCGGCTTCATCGCCCTGGTCCTCATCGCGCAAGTGGTCAAGGCGATGAAGAAGAGAGACTAACCCACGCACCATATAAACGAAACACCGAAGCCCACGGCGATTCGCCGTGGGCTTCTTTCGTGTTTCACATGAAAGATCGCTCGATCACCCCTTCGCCGCGCGCGACTCGCGCTTGCGCATCGCTTCACGCAAGATCCGCTTGCGCATCCGCAAAAACTTCGGTGTCAGCTCGACTAACTCGTCTTCCTCGATGTACTCGAGCATCGCCTCCAGCGACAGTTCGCGCGGGGGCTTGACGCGCGTCGCGTCGTCGCTGCCCGAGGCGCGGACGTTGCTGTGCTTCTTGTTGATGACGGCGTTGACGGTGATGTCGTTGTCTTTGTTGTGCTCGCCGACGATCTGACCTTCGTAGACCTGGTCGCCGGGCTTGACGAAGAAGACCCCGCGGTCGTACAGCCGGTCCAGCGAGTACGCGGTGATCTGCCCCGGGTCGCTGGCGATCATCACGCCCTGCGGCCGCGACGGCACGTCCCCGCGCATCGGCTCATACCGCAGCAAGTTGTGGTGCATGACCGCTCGGCCCTGCGTCGCTGTCAACATCCTTGTCCGCAAGCCAATCAATCCTCGCGCCGGGATCGTGAACTCCATGTGGATGTAATCGCCAGCACCCGCCTTTGGGTCCATGCTCACGATCTCGGCCTTGCGGTTCATCACCAGCGCCATCACGTCGTTCTGGCACTCGCTCGGACAATCCACAACCAACTGCTCGATCGGCTCGCACAGCTTGCCCGCGTGCTCCTCGCCCGCTTCGGGTCGCTTGAGGATCACCTCGGGCTTGCCGACCTGCACCTCGTACCCCTCGCGCCGCATCGTTTCGAGCAGCACGCCCAGGTGCATCAGCCCCCGGCCCGACACCTTGAATGCCTCGCCGCCCTCGTCACGCGCAACGCGCAGCGCGACGTTCGACTGCAACTCCCGCTGCAACCGATCCCACACCTGTCGGCTCGTAACAAAGTCGCCGTCCTGTCCGCAGAACGGCGAGTCGTTCACGCGGAAGGTCATCGTCAGCGTCGGCTCGTCGATCTTCGTCGCGGGCAACGCCTCGGGCCGATCCGGACACGCGATCGTGTCGCCGATGTCGATCGGGTCCAGCCCGGTGACCGCGCAGATATCCCCGGCCGAGACCTCGTTCGCCTCGACCCGCGTCAGCCCGTCGAAGTGCTCGAGCTTGACCACGCGCTGCATCGAGCCCTCGCCCGCGCGGTTGATGACGGTGACCTTCTGACCCGCCGTGATCCGCCCCGCCGAGGCGCGCCGACAGGCATCGGCCATCACCAGCAATTCCATGAGGTTTTCGTTGACCGGCGGGCAGGTAGGCTGCAGCAGGTAGACC
>JBMYUK010000005.1:0-5180 GCA_049605275.1 Phycisphaeraceae bacterium | reverse complement strand
GCGCGTCTTTACGCGACGAAAAACCCGCGGCCGCGCCCCGGCTCGACCCTTCCGCGTAGGGCGGGGGGACGTGCGTGAGGATCGCCTCGTAAAGATCGAACAGATTGTCGGGGTGCTCGCCCTCGCCGAGTTTGCTGTCGTCTTTGGTCGCCCAGCCGTTTTTCGCGCTGGCGTAGATGACGGGAAAGTCGAGCGCGTCGTCGGGCGCATCGAGCGAGCCGAGCAGATCGAACACCTCGTTGACCACGTCGTCCGGGCGCGCGTTGGGCTTGTCGATCTTGTTCACGACGACGACGGGCTTGAGCCCGATGGCCAACGCCTTCTGCAAGACGAAGCGCGTCTGCGGCATCGGCCCTTCGAACGAGTCGACGACGAGCAGGCACCCGTCCGCCAGGTTGAGCACCCGCTCGACCTCGCCGCCGAAGTCCGCGTGGCCCGGCGTGTCGATCAGGTTGATGCGGTAGTCCGCCCCGTCGGTGTGTCGATAGGTGATCGCGCAGTTCTTAGCCGTGATCGTGATCCCGCGCTCGCGCTCGAGGTCGCCCGTATCCATGACCAGGTTGTGCTGACCGCCGGCCAGCTTGTTCAGGTCCTCCGTGCGGAACATGCCGGACTGGTAGAGCAACTGGTCGGTCAGGGTCGTCTTGCCGTGGTCGACGTGGGCAATCACAGCAACATTTCGCAGAGGCGAGTCGGGCATGGTGGGGCTCGAGTAGGACGCGTCCGGTCAGACGCGGGATAGGCGGGGCCGGGTGGCGGATTGTACCGAGAAGCTAGTGCTGTTGATCCCGTCGGCGTTGTTCCAGCCGGATGAGATCGATCAGGTCTTTCTCTCTACCCGAAGCTCGCTTGTTTTCAATCATTGCGTCCAGGCCGATCACATCGACGTCGATGCCTAGGCATTGCCCTGTAAGGCGATCGGCCCAAGCCTGGTCGAATGTAACCCCGCTGATCACGGTGAGGATATCGATACGACCCGGAGGCAAGCCGATGTGCATCCCCACGCCGGGCTTTTGCCATTCTTCTGGCTCGAAGTCATCTATGGGTGCGCCGAATTCGATCAGTGCGGACCATACCCTGGGGCCATTGACCTCATCCGCCCTCACCCAAATACGATATCTCCTGTCGCCCGCGGCTGGTCATGCACGGCAAGTGCATAAGCACCAACAACTAAAAAATCAACGCCGTGTTTTCGCAACAGGCCAAGCATGTCGCGGAAGTCGCTTGCGAAGTCGTAGTCGATCTCTTCCGGCATTGTTCACACTCCACGCAGCCCGGCTGATCTGAAAGACCATGTCCAGCCGTTGGCTCACCGTCAGGGTATCGATGTAAGGCTGGTCCGTCGTGCCCGGGTCCGAACCGACAAACTTATTCACACGCATGTTCTTGCGGTCAATCATGATTTCATTGTATCGGCAACAATCGCCACCTTGCTTCAGACCCGCTAAACTACCCGCCACACCTGCAAAAACTTACCCTCGATCAGGGAGAAACACCATGTCCACCTCCGCCAACACCCCCCTTACCGGCAACGCCGTCATCGGACAGTCCGGCGGCCCCACCGCCGTCATCAACCAGTCCGCCGTCGGCGTCGTCGAAGGCCTCAAGGCAGCCAGCTTCGCCGGCAAAATCTACGGCGCAAGGCACGCCGTCGACGGCATGATGTCCGGCGATCTTATAGACCTCACCGACTGGCCACAGGACCGACTCGACCGACTCGCCGATACCCCGTCGTCCGGCCTCGGCTCCTCGCGACGCAAGCCCAAGGAAGACGACGTCAAGGCCATGGTCGCCCAGTTCCAGAAGTTCGACATCCGCTACTTCTTCTACATCGGCGGCAACGACTCGTCCGACACCTGCCGCATCGTCAGCGAAACCGCGACCGCGATGGGCTATCGGATGCACGCCTTCCACGTCCCCAAGACCGTCGACAACGACCTCGTCCTCAACGACCACACCCCAGGCTGGGGCTCCGCCGCCAAGTTCGTCGCACAAGCCTTCATGGGCGACGACCTCGATAACCAGGCCCTGCCCGGCGTGAAGATCAACGTCGTCATGGGCCGACACGCCGGCTTCCTCACCGCCGCCTCCGTCCTCGGAAGACGCCCCGGCACCAACGACGGCCCGCACCTCGTCTACGTCCCCGAAGCAAACTTCGACGCCGACCAATTCTGCAAAGACGTCGAAGCCAAGCTCAAAGACATCGGTCGATGCGTCGTCGCGGTCTCCGAAGGCATCCACGACAAAGACGGCACGCCCATGGCCCAGAAACTCGCCGAAATGCAGGGCAAACAAGTCGAAAAAGACGCCCACGGCAACGTCCAACTCTCCGGCTCCGGCGCGCTCGCGGACTTCCTCGCCGCCGCCGTCAAAAACCACCTCGGCGAAGGCGCACGCGTCCGGGCCGACACCTTCGGCTACCTCCAACGCTCCTTCGTCGGCTGCACCAGCGCGACCGACGCGACCGAAGCCCGCGCCGCAGGAGCCAAAGCCGCCGAACTCGCCTGCTCCGGCATTCCCAACGGCTCGATCGCCATCCAACGCGTCGAAGGCGAAACCTACCAAGTCGAGTACAACCGCATCGAACTCACCGACGTCGCCGCTAAGACCCAGCACCTCCCCACCGAGTGGATCGTCAACGGCAACGACATCAGCGACGCCTTCGTCAAATACGCCGCCCCCATCGTCGGCGACCTGCCCGTCACCGAACGCGTCGACGGCTTCTAAAGCAACCGGCGTTATCTCCTATCGTGTTGGCACACTTGTTTAGCCGTCGGACAACGCAAGGGGATCAAACCACCTCGCGTAGAGACCACGTCATCTACGCACCGCGCTTGGTAACAACGCGATTAAATTCGCATCGAACATACGCTGGGATCGAAACAGCGTGCCGAAGCCGATGCGGTATCCATCGACCCCAGCAGGCAAGACGACGCCCGGCAGCCTGGTACGCCGGCGTCGCGCACGCGCTCCGCGATCGTCTCACGACCCGGCCCCGGCATCCGATCGAGCGATGCGCAGCAGCGCGCTGTCCAGCAGATCGCGGGCGGTCGTGATCGTTTGGTCGACGAAGTACAGCGACCACTCGGTCTCCTCATCCTCGCCCTCTTCCGCCTTGGGAAAGCCCACGATCTCCAGCACCTGAAACGCGCGCGGGTCGCGGTTGTCGACCTCCACGGCGTACACCAAAGAAGGCTGGTCTGCATAGTGCTCGTTGGGGTCGCCGACGCGGTTGATCTCGAGCATCACGCGATAAGGCGATTCACGCTCGGGGTCCTTGGGCACGATGTAGTCGGCCGGGTCAAAGCTATCGTTGTCCGTCGCGGAGCTGATCGCGTCCACGCCCGCCTGCTCTGCCGACTGGTCGGCTTGTGCCTTTGCCTCGTGTTCGGCTTTGTACTTCAGGTATTCGCTGCGCTTGTGGTGCCAGTAAGGCAAATGCATCTCATCACCCGCTTGCTCGCTGCGGTACAGGCTTTTGACGTGATACCCCGAACGGTTCTCGATCCAGATCGCGACCATCGGCGGGTCGGCCGGGTCGTAGGCTGACCCGCCAACGACTTCGAGAAGCATACTGTAGTGCGGCGCCGGATCGTAGCGGTAGCGCATCTGTTCGCCGTCGATCTCAAACCGGCTGGGGTCCGGGCCGACGTTGCTGCTCAGGCCGATGATCGCGGTGACCGGGCGAGGCTGGAGCAGAATCACCGTCACCAGTGCGACAACAAAGAGCAGCAAAACCGCGGCGCTGCGCTTCGTGAAGTAGTACTTGAGCGCTTTGTAATTGTTCTTGATGTGCAGCGCAATGGATGCGGTGAACACGAAGCCCACCAGCGCGTGTACCGAGACCGTCAGGATGTTGAAGGGCAGGAAAAACCCCATGACACCCGTGACGACGAGGGTCGCAAACAGCATCGCGATGAAAGTGGAAACCCAGTGTCGCTTCACAACAAATCAGCTTAGCTGTTCTTCGGGATGATCGCGCCGTGCTCTTCCATCAGCGAATGCAGCTGCGCCAGTGGCACCTCGCCGGGCGTCGTGCCGTCTTTGGCCGCGATCACCGCTGCGCACGCCGCGGCCTGGCCCATCGCCATGCACGGCGCCTGGACGCGAAGCCCCGAGTTCGCCAGGCGATCGCTCGATAACGATCGCCCGGCCACGATGATGTTCTTGCTGCCCTTGGGAATAAGCGACGATAGAGGCACCGTCGGCACCGTGCCCGGCTTCAAGGGCTCGGGCCGCACGCCCGTCTTCGTATGCAAATCCACCGGGTAGAACGCGTAACAAACCGCATCGTCAAAGAAGCGCCCACGGCGATAGTCATCGACCGTGACGATCGTGTCGCCGACGATCCGGTAGCTCTCGCGGAAACCGGGCTCGGGCTGCAGGTGCATCAGCCGTTTCTTGCCCCCGGCCTCGCGCAGCTTCTTCAGAACGAGCTTGCGCCCCGCCAGCTTCGCCTCGGTCACCGTGCGCGAGTTGGTCGAGTCCGCGCCGTGGACGTAGATCTGATGCAGCTGCTTTCGGCCGACATCGTAGTTGCCGCCGAGTTGGAACAGGTAAGACCCCGGCTGGGTGATGTCTTCGCGCATCCGCTCGTAACCCAGCATACCGACCACTTCCGCCCCGCCGGTGCAGTCGACGATCTGCTTACAGCGGACGGTGCGGTTGGTGCCAAAGCCCGCGCACTTAAGCTCCCAACCGCCAGGCAAGGCCTTGGCCTCCTGGATGAACTCGTGGTAGGCCATCTCGACCCCCGCATCCACGCACTTCTCCTCGGCAAGGATCGAGTAGACGTGCTGATTCACAACCACCTGGTTCTGCCAGTGACGCCTGGGCACCTTCGCGAAATTCGGCAGCGACCCGCCGTCGAGCTCGACCGACTCCCTGGTCAGCTCCCACCCGATCCCCGCGATGATCTGCTTGCCCCACGCATCGAACAAACCCGGGTAGCACACCCCCCCGACGGTCGTCATCCCGCCGAGCTGCCCGCTGCGCTCAAGGAGGAGCGTCTTCGCACCCGCCCGGCCCGCCTGGATCGCGGCGATGGTGCCGGAGGTACCACCACCCACCACCACAACATCCACATCTGTGGTCAAGTCGCTGGCCAGCTCTGCCGGCTCCGAGCTGACCGTGATGCCAGGTCGTTTCGCGAGCGCAACATGGCTGGTGCTGGCGATCGC
>JBMYUK010000004.1:0-18826 GCA_049605275.1 Phycisphaeraceae bacterium | reverse complement strand
CATGAGCATGTAGATCGGATTCACCATCGCGTTAAAGAGGTTGTCGACGGTGTAAATACACAGCAGCACCGTGAGCACGCCCGTCGCGGCGAACCTCGGGTGACGCCAAGTTCTTACATCCTGATTCATCGCCACAGCGATCGGCACCATGAGCAGGGTCACCAGCATCGCGATCAACCCAATCAAACCCGTTTTGCCAAAGATGATGATCCACAGACCGTCGGAAATCTTGCGCTTACCGGTGGTTTCGTCGATCGGTCGCTGACGACCGAAGCCGCCCCACCCGAGCACCGGCTGCTCCCAGGCCCGGGCGACGTAAGCGTCTTCGCTCTCCAGTCTGAAACCCAGCGACGCCGCACGATACTCGTTGATCGGCGCGACCATGTTGACCAGCGATTCGCCCTTGACCAGGTTGGTCGATCGCGCGGCGATGTAGAGCGGCGCGATCGCGATGATCGGGACCAGGACCCACGCCGGATTCGTGCGGCGCGTCGCGAACAGTGCGAGCAGCGCGACGCCCATCAGCAGCACCGCACCCGTGGAGTTGCACACGGCGGCGGTGAACACGCAAAAGCCGACCGCGAGCTTCGGCGACACGTTCCACTTCCACCGCAATCGTTTATTTCTTAAGAGCCAGAGCCCGCAGAGCGAGCCCGCGACCAGCCACATGGCCGTCATCAGGCCGTGCTGCATGAAGAGCACCGGGCGGTAACCCCACCCGCGTCGCGCCTGAGCGAAATCGGCCGGGTGCCAGCCGTAGATGATTTTGTGCAGCTGCGGGCTCATCAGCATCTCGTACCACGCCAGCGGGCAGTAGATCAGCACCGATAGAAAGATCCCCGTCGCCAACTCCTGAACGCCCAGTTCGTCGCCGAGGATGATTCGACCGGCGAAGTAAGGCACGACCCACAAAAATAGGTTGTTGATCGTCTCGTGAAGCGCGCCGTCCATCCCCAGGCCGTTCATGAACGCCGAGACGAACGGCGCGATCACCGCAAAAAGCACCAACGGAAAATCGAACCAGCGCACCTTGAATTGCTTCACGATCAGGTCGCTGTAGAACAAGACGATCGCGACGAAGACGCCTGCACCGATGGTCGCCGGCTTACCCAGAGGCGGCAAGCCGGGCAGATCGATCTGCGCCATCGGCAAGAACATCCAGAGCAGGCAATACGACATCACCAACGCGCGCCGCACCGGAATCGTCAAAAAGAGGATCAGCGTCAATCCGATCGACGCGTACATGACCAGGTTTGTATTGATCATCCCGCGACCCCCTCGACCCTCTCCGCTGCGTCGATTTCGGGAGTGAATTCAGCGCCCTCAGCAGCGATCGGGGGATCGGGGAATGGCGTGCCGAAATCGGGCTTGTCGCGATGGCCCAGGACCCAGCGGTAGATCTCCATGGTCTGGTTCGCCTTCGCCTGCCAGGTAAACAGAGCGTCGACGCGCCGCTTAGCGGCTTCGCCGAGGCGATCGATGGTCGCGGGGTCTTCGACGAGTCTTCCGATCGCCGAGTTGAAGCCCGAAACGATCTCGTCGGGCGATCCGATGGGGACGCGGATGCCCGTTTGTTCGGTGACCAACTCGTTCGGGCCGCCGTAGCCCACGACGACGCCGGGCAGGCCGAGGGCCATCGCTTCGAGCACAACCCCGCCGCCGAACTCGCGGATGCTCGGCATCCCGAGAAAATCGCTGTCCGCCAGCACGTTCTGCACCTCGTTGTGCTCGACCCAGCCGAGCATCTCGACGCTGTTCCCGATGCCGTGTTCGCGGATCAGTGATTCGATCTCGCCGCGCTGCGGGCCCTCGCCGAGGATTCGAAGGGTCATCTCGCCGCGTTTGAGATAGTCGGCCGCGGCGCGGATCAAGAGGTCTGCGCCCTTGTAAGGCACCAGTCGCCCCAGGAACACGCATCGGATCGGCTGACTCGCTCGGCGGCGGCGATGCTGCTTAAAGCGCTCGGGCTCGATGCCGTTCTCGGGCACGTAGACGCAGCGGTCTCGGCAAGGCGCATCCATCAGTTCGAGCGTATCCTGCGAGCCGACGACGAACGCCGAGGCATCGCGGACCGTGCTCCGATGACCCGGCAACAATCGGTAAACGTTTCGGATGTAGGACAGCCACTCGCGCTCGGCCCGGCGGCGACTCGAAAAGCCTTTGGGCCAAGGCACGCCGCCGTTCAAAGGACCGATCACGAACGGCACGCCGACCTTCTTGCACTTGGTCGCCAATCGACTGGGCATCGTCGGGGTGAGCGGCGTGATCCGGTGGACCAGGTCGTACTTGCCCGCGGCGATGTCGTTGCCGAACCGCTTCCAAAGCAGCCGCTCGAACTCCCAATAGGACGGCCAACCCAGAGCGGTCACGGTGGTCCAGCCCTTCCCGCTGCCGCCGCGAACGAGATTGGCCAGGCGATGCATCCGCCGAGCGACGTGTTCGTTATCGATAACGGAGAAGTCTCGATCTTCGATCAGGCCCTTGTTCAAAATCGCTTCGCGATTGCGGGGGTGCGTGACGATGTGAGCGTCGACGATCTCTCGTAAGGCCGACGCGTGCGACCAACCGACCAGCGGTACGCTCACCCAGTCGGGGTTGCACGCCTCGGCGATGATGAGAACGCGCAGGCGTTCGGATCGTTGTTCTGGATCGGAGTTGACTCGCATCGTGTTCTAGCCGGCTTGTCGTAGCCTCTGCTCGTAAGGGCTCATGTCCCAGAAATCGGCGGGCTTGCCCGCGTAATCGAGGAAGGCAGCGCTGTCCTCGCGGAGTTGGTCGAGCGTCCACGCCAGGACGCCGGGCTCCCACTCGAACCCCGTGTCGATCGGTCGCTTGAGCAGGCGTTTCGCGCCGTCGCGGATCGGCTTGGGCACCGCGTCGCGGATGGCGTAAAAACCCGGCAGCCGGTGACGCATCATGTTTGTCAGCCAGAGGTCTCGGTTTCGACCCTGCGTGACGTGCTTGGGCGTCTGCGCGTCTTCGATGTGTACCTCGGGATCGATCTCAAGAAACGCAAAGCACCTGCGCAGTTCGCCGGCGGCGTCGCGCTTGAAATCTTCGAAGAAGAGCGTCAGGATCCGATCGTCGGAAAAGTGCTCGCGGTAGGCGCTGATCTGCTTCCAATAAAGACTCGTATCCAGGAGCTGTGGATCTTCTCGCACCGCCCGATTGAAAGGCACGGTGATCGTGCCCTGGCTGTGCAACTCGACCCAGTACGATTCGATCCGACGGATCGGTTCGCGGACGATGTAGATGATCTTGGCATCCGGGACGTGCTCGACGATGCGCGGCAGCGCGTTCGGATAGGTGCCGAGATTCGCGTTGATCGTCGAGCCTTCGCCGATGGCCTTAAAGCCTTCCGCCCCTTCGAAGAGCGACTCGAACCAAGGCCAACCCTTCTTCTCGTAGACGTGGTCGTAGCAGAAAAAGAAGGTTTCTTTCGGCGCGGAAAAGAACACCTCCGGGTGCTGCTTGAGCTTATCGCACAGGCTCGTCGTCGCGGACTTGGGGGCCCCGATCACTAAGAAATTGGGTTTCATCGCGTCGCGTCTCCAACGTCCAATAGTTCCCGGCTCTTCAAAAGAGCGGGAAACGCCTGATCGTTCATCGGCACGTCTGGGTCCGGTGGTGAATCCAACATTGTAAAGCCGGCCGCAATTCGCCACAGCCGACGGATACGAAACCCGCCCTGAGTCGTGGGCAGAGCGTTATCGGCTACTGCTGGCCAGTTCGTAGATGACCTCGGCGCTGAGCGCACTGTGGAAGCCGGACGCGATCTTGGCCCGGCTCGCCGACGACAGGCGCTCAGCTAACACGGGGTCGCCGAGAACTTGCTTGATCTGATCGACCAGTTGATCGACGTCTTTCGCATCGACGAGCAAGCCGTCGATACCGTCGTCGACGAGTTCGGTCACGCCGCCCTGTCTTGTCGTGACGACGGGCGTCTGCATGGCCATCGCCTCCATGATCGCGACGCCGAGCGGCTCGTGATAACTCGGCAACACGAAGAGATGCGCGTCTTCGAGGGCGCTGCGGATCGTCGCTTCGTCCACCGCACCCAGCAGTTCGACGCGATCGGCGACGTCGAGTTCATCGATCAGCGCATCGAGGGTTCGGTGAAAACCCGCGCCGCCCTGCTCGTCCTCGCCGGCGATCTTCGCGGTGACTTCGAACCCTTCGTCTCTGAGGCGTGCGACGGCGGCGATCAATTCGCGATGGCCCTTGATCGCGTTGAGCCGGCCGCAGCTGAACAGCCGCGCCGCACCCCGGCCCGCGTACGCCTCGTAAGGCGATGCGCGTTCGAACTGATCGAGCTCGACGCCCATCGGCGCGACGCGGATGCGCTCGGGCAGGTCGCCGGCCAGTTGTTCCTCGGCTTCGCGCCGCAGCTTCTGCGTGATGATGATCGCGAACCTGGCGTAGCGCCATTTCAACGGCTGATTCGGGCCGTAGTCGCTGATCGGACCGTGCAGCGTCATGCTGTACGTCAGCCCGACGAGTCGGTGCGCGAGACACGCGACAAACGCCGCGTCGGCGCACGAATGGACGTGGACATGGCTGCAGTTCGCTTGCTTCATCACGCGCGCGAGCCGAGCCCCCATGAGCGCAAGCCCCAGATTGCGCAGCTTGGCTTTGGGACCGCCCTCCGAGGCGACTAGCGCCGTTCGAGCGACGCGCAGCCAACCGAGCGGACCCGCCAGCAGCAGGGTCAGCATCACGCCCGGCAGCGCGCTCAAGCCGAGCGGAAAGAGATACGTGGTCGCCGCCTCGGCCTCGGGTCCCCAGACGTGAGACTTAATCCGTCGCGGCGGCTGACGGGTGCTGACAAAGGTCGAGTCGCCGCCGAGCTTGGCGAGTTCACTCGCTTCGCGCCAGAAAAACGCGTGGGTCTGGCCGGGGAACTCGGGGATGAGATAGCAGATGCGCATGGACGGCGGCCGATTCACTTTTTCGTGCCGCGCATGTTGTCGCCGGCGATCACGTCTTTTTGGAATTGCGGATACCAGGCTTCGATCTCGTCTGTAGACATCGCAAGGATGCGATCGAGATAGCTCAGGGAGAACCGCGCCCCTCTGAATCGAGGAAGATCGAACTCTTTGCTTTTGATGTCTTTAGCCAGGCCGATGAGCATGCGGCGACGAAGCATCTTGCGCGTCGCCCGTCGCGAGCGTTCGAGGTCGGTCGAATAAAACCGGTGCAAAACGATGGGCCCGATCATCCCGAGGGCTTCGCGCGAATAGCTGGAGAACCGACCGGCGGGCGAGCCGACGTGAAACAGCTTCGCGTTAAGCGCCGTCAGCACCGCGCCTCGGCGCGACAAGCGGTAGCTCACGTCCGAATCCTCCGGGCCGCGGTCGGCAAGGATCTCGCTGAATCGATCTTCGAGCACCCATTCGCGACGGGCCGTCATCGTCATGCCCGCCATCAATTCGCGGGTTCCGACGCGCAGGTGCTTCACCGACTCAGGCACCGGGTGGTTCGGAAAATCTTCGTCGTACGGCACGAAGAGATTGTCTGCGTCCAGGAGCTTGCGGATCGCCTTCACGACGGGCGAATAGTTTTTCACGGTCGGTGCGACGCGCGCGGCTTCGATTTCTTCCACCGCCTTCTCGTCCTCCGCTTCCGAGGGCGGCTTCGCAGCGAGCACCATCGCGACGCCCGCGACTTGTTTGCGCTGATCGGCGTCGTAGACCTTCATCAACTCCTCGGCCGTATCCGGGTACATAAACGAGTCGTCGTCGATGAGGAAGACGACGTCGGCGGAGGTGATCTCCGCGGCCTGATTGCGCTGCACCGCGGCAGAGGGTCGGCGGGCCTGCTCGTAAATCCACTGGATCTCGGGGTGGCGAGGCGCGAGTTCGTTGAGCACGACGTCGCGCGTCCGCTCCCAATCGTTGCTCGCATCGACCACCGCGATCTCTTTGGGTAAACGCGTCTGCGCCGCGGCGAGCTTCAGACACTGGATCAGCACCTCGTGTCGGTTATAGGTCGCGATGCCGAGCGACCAGGTCGCGTGTCCCGTCGTTGAAGCCGGCTCGGTTGTCGGATCGGTGTCTGTCAACGTGGTCATCCCTGGACTCCGCGGCAGCTGGCTTTGCCGCCGATTCAACTGTACTTGCTAAAAAATAGGGCCGGCGGTTAGGCCGGCCCTTACTTTATCGTCTATCAGATGGCTTGACTCGAACTGTTCGGATCAGTCGAACGGGATCAGGTCGAAGCCGTTGCGGATGTATCGACAGACGCTTTCGGGCGCGAGGTCCTCGACCCAGACGCCGCGCGGTCGATCGGCGGCCGCATCGAGGAAAGCTTCGAGCGTCGGCTCCAAACCGATCTTGCCGGCGTATTGGCCCACGCTCCGCATCGGGTCGACGAAGGGCGGCTCTTTCCCGCCGAACGTCTCTTGCGAGATGTTGCCGGAGGCGATGACGTTGGGGCTGCTGTCGATCTTGATGCTGTAAGGGCTGTTCGAATCTTTCCAGTCGTAGATCCGGTTGTTCTTAATCGTCAGCGATCGGCTGGCGTGGAGTTCGAAGCCGGGGCGGTGGAGCTTGCCGAGGCGGCGAGCGACGACGTTGCCGATGACTTCGAAGTTCTTAATGCCCCACCCCTGTACGCCCATGCCGCGCCAGTTTTCGGGGACATCGGGGTCGATATCGATGCTCTCGAGCACGACGTTGTAGTTCGCCTTCGAGTCGGCCAGCGACATGAAGAAGGCCAGCGAGTTCTGCACGAACAGGTTGTGCTCGATGTTGCCGCCCGCACGCAGTTGCATGCCGTGGGCGCCGGCTCGCGAGATAATATTGTCTCGCGCGGTGATCGGGCCGTTGATCGTCTGGCAGTAGACGTTGTGGCTTCGCTTGTTTCGGTCCGAGGCGAAGGTCCAGCCGTTGTGGTCTAGCACGTTCTGCTCGATCAGCGAGTCGTGCGTGCCTTCGAGGTAGACGCCGATCGAGTGGTGGTCGGTGCCCGTCGCGAAGCGGACGATGTTGCGACGGATCGTCACCTTGATTCGGCCCGGGACGCCGGCTTTGGGCTGGCCGTTCTCGTCCTTGACGTTGACGCGAGGCCAGTCGTCGACGACTTCGATGTTGGTGTCGAAGTGCGTGACGACGCAGTCTTCGATGATGATGTTCTTCATGTACTGATCGTCGCGCGAGTTGAGGCGGACGTTGATGCCGTCCCACTGGCCGTCGCGGTGGACGAACTTGGGCGAGTGCGGGTCGCGCGTTGCGCCGTACACGTGGATGCCCTGGATCAAGACCGAGTTGACCTTCGTGCCCGTCAGCTGGATGCCGTGGCTGTCCGGCGGCGGGATGATCATCGGGCGCGGACCCTGGCCGTACGCCCCGACTACGAAGGGCTCGTCGATGCCGCCGCCGCTCTGCCGCAGGTTGGAGAGGCTTTGGCCTTCCCAAACGTCGCCGGCCTTGAGCAGCAGCCAGTCGGGCTTGCCGTCGCGAACCAGCGCCATGCCGCGCTTCAGGGTCTTGACGGGTCGCGCTTCGCTAAGGCCGTCGTTGTTATCGTTGCCGCGCGAGTGGCTGACGTAGATCACGCGTGTCTCGGGGTGCTTCACGAGCTTCGTGAAGCCGACCGCGCTGCCGGTGAACTCGGGCGTCGTCACGGGATCGGTCTGCGGCGGCGTGTTCGGCTGCGGCTCTTCCGAAGGCTCGTCGATGACCGCGGGCTCGTCGGCCGGGTCCGTTTCGTTGTTCGGCTCGGTCGCCGGATCGGTCGTGGGATCGGTCGTGGGATCGACCGAGGGGTCGGCATCACCGCTCGTCTCCGGCGAAGGCTGGACAACTTCTCCGCCGCCGTCGGGCACAACGGGATTGCTTGCGAAACCGGGCACCGCGAGCCGGTGAATCGTCTTAATGCGCTTGTCGCCGCCGCGGATGATGAGTTGCAACTCGTTCGTGCCCGCGGGCAGGAGGTCGAGCTTCGACGCCGCGATCCGCCAAGGCGCCGACTTCAGCGAGTGGCCGAAGCCGCTGACGAGACTGCCCTGAGCGTCGGACCATGCGATGATCAGCACGTCGCCGCCTTCGGGCAGGTTCTGAACATCGAATTCGATCGCCGCACCCGAACCCGTGACATATTGTCCGGGCTGATCGAGGAAGCTGGCGGTCGCGTCGGCAGCAGGCTCGTTGGCGGGCTCTTCGACGACGGGCGCGGGCGCGGGCACCGGTTTGATGGTGACGCGCTGTTTCGTCTGGCTCAGCAGGTCCGCGTCTCTAATCAGTTGCACGACGATATCGCACTCGCCCACCGGCAGCGCGTTGAGCTTGGCCGGATCGAGTTTGGGCGCGTCGAGGTCGAGACGATGCGAGAAGAACGAGGCCTCCTGACCGTTTGCCGCCGAGTAAGCCTTGGCCACCAGCACCGAGCCGCTGGGCGCGGGTCCGCTGAGCGTGACTTCGATCGCGTCGGACTGGCCTTCGACGAAACTCACCGTCGGGGTCATCGAGACGCCAGGCGTCGGCAACGAGACCGACATGCGGTGCGTGTATTTTTTGACGCCGTTGCCGCGCTTGAGCAGTTGCAATTCGACGGTGCCTTCGGGCAGCAGGTCGAGCTTGCTCGCCGGGATCGTCCACGGCGACGTCTTGAGCGAGAACGCAAACCCGTCGACGAGTTTGCCTTGGGCGTCCGACCATGCTTGAACCAGGACATCCTGGCCTTCCAGCCGATCACCCGTGGCCTTTAGCGCGATGCTTTGCCCCGAACCAAGGGTGTACCGGCTCGGCGTATCGGCGAAGCCGATGTCAAACGGCACGATGGCCTTGAGGATCTCAACGTTCTGACGCACCTTGGCGCGCTTCTTGCCGTTCTCACGGATCAAGAGTTGAAGGTTGGTGTCGCCCAGCGGCAGCAGGTCCAGCTTCTCAGCAGGGATTTCCCAAGGCGCAGCCTTGATCGGGAACGTAAATTCCTTCACGACGCGCTTCTCGGCATCGGACCAGGCCAGCACGAGAATATCTTCGCCTTCGACGGGTTCGCGGGTCAGTTGCAACGCGACCGCTTGCCCCGAGCCTTGACGATAGGTTTCGCCCAAGTCGACGAAGTCCGCCCCGAATGCCGTTTCAGATCCCGTCGTGCCGGGGTTGTCCGCCGCGGTCGCGGACTGGCCAAAGCCAACCATCGCGACCAAGACGAATAAGGCCGCACCCAGCCGCCCGAGCGAAAACGCTTCCCGATTCAAACCGAATACGTTGAGATTAGCGAGCATGACTTCTTCCTCAGCTTCCCTTGAACTCCATCAATCTGGCAACGCGCGGACACTGCCGCGCCGTCCGCATCAGTTATTGGCGTTCTAGGACCTTGACTTCACAGCCGAGGTCGCCGAAGCACCCCCATTTTGCCCAGGTACGCGACCGGATCGATACAGCCGCTACAAGTTCACGCGGCCTCGTTAAGCTGGGTAAACCAAGACGCTGCGACACGCCTGCGATATCGGATTACCTAATTTACCAAGGCGGAGCACGCAGCAAAAAGTTAGTCGTCTCGCCCGATCCAAACACCAAAAATAAGAGGCCCCAGCAGAAAAAAATAAGCCCGGCTTGAATTGACTAGAGGCTATTATTAGTTTCGCTAATCTAGTAATACGCTTGACTTATCTCAATCCGAGCGATCGCGAGTCGCAACGCGTGCGCACGAACCCCTCTAAAAAACCTATATCGGATTGATTATCGGTCTCGTGACCGGTTATGATGCCCGCTATTCGGTCGCTAAAACCGATGGAGATCAGTACCCACCCTCTGCCCCAGTCGATCCTGAGGCTCCCCAACAGATTTCAGTGGATGTCAATTAGACGCCCGCTGTACCCCAACCGTACACGAGTGCGGGTGTTCATCCAGCCGTCCCAGACGGCCTTGCAAAGGAGTGCGATCGTGCGTCGATCAATCATTTTCTGCTTGCTCGTTCTGTTCAGCCTCACTGCGTCGCTCGGCACGCATGCCGGTCCGACCTACATGGTGCTCGAGCAGACCTCCGACGGCAGCGCCAAACACCAACCGCTCAACATGTCCCTGCTCGACGGCGACGCGGTCGACCCGGTGCTGCATCACATCATTCTCAACCAGCCAACGGACAGCGCTACCGCGCAAGTGCTCTGGCTCGCCAACGAAAAGCCCTACAAGTGGGTCCAAGGAGGAGCTGACAACGACTTCGACTTCGTCGAGTACGCCATCCTGCCCGATGGCAGCAGCATCGAATATCGCATCTACCTCTACCAATATGACACCGAACTGACCGACCTGCGTCACCTCAGGACCGCCTCCGATTGGCGGATCGACGGCGGCGTCCTCGCCAGCCTCGACTTCGGCCAGTACCGCATCGAAGCTGCCGTTCGCGTTCCCGGTCGACCCGAACAGACGCTGTCGAGCCGCATCGACGTCATCCCCAATCCCGACCCCAACAACGCGACCGACCCCGGCGACGGACCGACGAAAAGCAACGGCGACGGCCTCGCGATCCCAAGAGCCCGCTTCGTCGATAAGCCGCTCTACTACCTGCTAGGCTCGGGTGTCGATATTCGTTTTGAAGTGGACAACTTCCCCGCCGGGGCCGACGTCCTTGCCATCGCCTGGTCCGACTCGGCCTTCGATCTGATCTCCGAGTTCGCCCACACACAGAACGAACAGCCCTGGGCGATCGCCAGCGAGAAGATGAACACGCTGCCCGTCGGGGTGGCGGAGCTTCAACTGATCGTTCGCACCGCCGATGGCACGAGCAAGACCTCGCACCGCGTCCACATCGTCGATCCCAACGGCGAACCCGACCCCGACAACGGCGGCGGCGATCCGCAGGCCCCGGCCCCGGCAGACCCCGCACCCCCCGCCGACGATCCCGTCGCCCCGCCGCCGGCACCGGTCGGACAGGCTGGCGACGGTCAACAGCCGCCGGCCAACCCCGGCGCGATTCCCGTCCCCGACCTGGGTGGCGCCGCCATCGGCTTCACCACGCTGACCAAATCGCCCAACACCCGCGTCATCTACGTCAGCAACTCGCAAGGCAATGACAGCAACGACGGGCTTTCCGAAGCGACTCCCGTCAAAACGCTCCAGCACGCAAAAGACCTCGTCCGAGACGGCAAGCCCGACTGGTTGCTCCTCAAATGCGGCGACGTCTGGGAAAACGAGCACCTGATGGGCCTCATGCAGAGCGGCTCGAGCGATGTCGAACCCTTCGTGCTCAGCACCTACGGCGAGGGCGCTCGTCCATTGATTATCCCGCCCAGCGGCACGCACGGCATCCAGCTCACCGGCACCCGCGTCAACGGCGTGGTCATCCAGGGCATCCACATCTACGCCGCGACCCGAGACCCCGCTTCGCCCAAATTCGTCAATCGCGACGGCCAGTGGGACGGCATCAACGTCCGACTCACCTCGCAAGACGGACTCTACGTCCGCAGCCTCGTCATCGAAGACTGCATCGTCTCGCACTTCGACACCAACATCGAGATCGTCGACGACTGGCCGCGACTGCAGAAAGGCGATAACGGCGAAGCCACCGCCGGAACCCCGGGCCGCATCAAGGCGACGCTGCGACGCAACATCGTCCAGTACGCCTCCGGCACCGACTCGCACTCCATCGGCATCTACCTCGAAGGCACGCGAGACACCGTCGTCGAACAGAACCTCGTCGATCACAACGGCACGGCGCAGAGCGATGGCATCAAGAAGCGCAACAAGCGCAGCCACAACATCTACTGCCAGACCTTCAACGGCCCGATCACCTTCCGCGAGAACATCATCTCGCGAGCCGGTGCCCACGGCCTGCAACTGCGAGCCGGCGGCGACATCGTCGGAAACCTCTTCGTCCACAACGCGATGGCGTTCTTCACCTCCCTCGCCGACTCGAAGGCCAACTACAACGTGATCCTCGAGAGCGTCGATATCGATCCGGACGTCCCCGAAAACTGGCGCGGCTTTGGCATCCAGGGCTGGGGCATGGACCGGTACGAAGTCATCGGCAACATCGTCGCTCGACGCCTCGGCACCCTTGAACGAGCGGGCATCGACGTCTCCGCGAAGAAGCTCATCGTGAAGAACAACATCGTCTACAAGTGGCAGAGTTCCGAGACGGGCAAGAGCATCAAGCTCGGCGCACCGGAAACCGAACTCAGCGGCAACCTGACGACCGATATCGCCACCGGTCAAGAGCCGCCATACGCGGACCCGAGCCGAGGCGTCCAGAGCTTCGCCGGCTCGATCGGCCTCGAACCCACCGTCGAGAGCATGATCAACGCGATCGCGAATCGCCCCCGAGGTGTCTGGGTCGATGAGTTCGCGGCTTCGACGATCAACGACCACGTCCGCGAAGGCTTCCAACTCAAGTAGCCAACGCGCAGATCGGTGAGTCCAAAATCAACGCGAGCCGGGCCGATGTCTAACATCAGCCCGGCTTTTTGTTGACGAGGTCGAACGACTCGGTCAATCGGCCGCGACGTCGATGATCGCTTGCTCCAAGAGTTGGCAGACCGCTTGCACGTCTGCCTCCTGCATCACCGAGACCGGCGGTAAGAACCGAAGCCGCAGCGGCGAACTGCCGCAGAGAAACGCGATCACGCCGAGGTCGTACAGCCGATTCATGACCGCCTTGGTTTTCTCCGCCTCGCCGCCGAACACCTCGAAACCGATCATCGTGCCTTCGCCGAAATGCCGGGCCGAGAGCTTGTCGGGATGACGAAGGTGGATCGCGGTCAACTCGTCGGCGAACCGCTTGCGGTAGGTCATGTTCAGACCGTCGTCGCCGAACACGCCGCCTTCGTCGAGTCGCCTGAGCACCTCGCGGGCGGCAAAGATCTGCGACGACGCGCCCGTGAACGTCTGGCTGATCAAGCCGGGGCGCGGGTTGTAGGCCGGGGTAAAAAGCGTCGCGCAGACCTGAGTCATCTTGCCGACCGAGACGACGTCCACCAGGGAGTCCAGTCCGTAATGCTGAAAGGCGAACGGCTGCGAGGTCCTGCCGAAGGACTGGATCTCGTCCACCCAGACCGCGAGTCCGTGCTCCTTGCAGCGAGACATCACCGCGTGGAAGAAGGAGGCGTCGCCGGCGTTATATCCGCCCTCGCCCTGGATCATCTCGAACATGACCCCGGCGACGCGGCCCTGATAACGCGCGACGTGGTTGTCCAGGTGCTTGATCGTGCTCGCGATCGATTTTTCGCGATCGTCGGGTTTATAAAACGGGAGGTAACCGACCTTCATCGTCTCCGGCAGGCCGTCGCGATACGCGGCCTTGTCGGTCAGCGACGCCATCGCGAGCGTTCTACCGGTGAAGCATTGGCTAAATGCGAGCATCCGATCGGCGGGCGCGTGCTTCTGCAAGATGATCTTCAACGCGTTGTCGTTGGCCATCGAGCCGGACGTCGTGAGAAAGCAGTGCGACAGCGTCGCCCCGCCGCGACACGCGCGTTCGACAAGCTCGTCGCACAAGTCGGCCGACTCGGCGTTCTGCTGCAGGTTGCCCTGCATGATCGCGTCGGCCAGGGCGCCGTCGATCCCCGCGCTAGTCAGACCGGCGTCGCTGTGGCCGAGCCCGTGGACGCCGATGCCGCAGATCATGTCGTACTTGACACTGCCGTCCATGAGCTCGACGAACGGACCACGCCCGAGCCCCGAGCCGAGATAAGGGATCGGCAGCGCGCCGCCGCGTCGCTTGGCAAACGCGTCCAAGAGTTGCTGGTAGCGCTCCGAGCGCTGCGGGTCGGCGGGTCGCGGACCGTCGATGTGCCGTTGAGCGTCGGCCATCGCCCGCGCGATCAGATCGCGTGCCTTTTGTAGTCGGGGATCGTTGCGGAGCTTATCAGCGGCGGTATCAAACATATCGGTTCTCGGAAGTAGCCGCTTATCGTAGCACGTTCGGATTCGCCACTGCGCGCCCGTCCACTGAGCGCAGACAGAGTCTGTAAGTTCGCCAGCCCGATCGCGATTTATTTGACCTGTGGCGCTTCGAGCATCCGCAGATAAGAGCGGAAGCGATCGACGAATTGTTCGTCTCGATAAAAGCGTTGCAGGCACTTCTGCGCGGCGCTGGCGATCTTCATCGCTTCGCGCGGCCGATCGAGATAGTGCAAGAGCGTCTCTTCGAGATCGGAAAGATCCCACTTCACCGGCACGTAGGTCTCGTGCGGCCGATAGAGATCCGGGCAGGTCTTGAGGTGCCCCATGTCGGGCTTGACGAGTAACGCGCCGCAGGCGACCGCCTCGAAATCCCGAAAGCAGACTTCGCCCCAGCCAAACGGACTGAATGCGATTTTGGTGAATGCCATCTCGGCGAGATAACGCTTGACGCCGACGCGTTTGCTGCTCGATAGCCGGGCTCGGCCAGCCAATTCCCTGACCTTTTCAAGCGACATGCTTCGGTATCGGCTGTACCAGTCATCGTTACCACCGATCCCGCCGAATCGGGTGTTTAAGTCGATGCGCCGGAGTCTCCACGGCACGAGAACGCGCGCCGCGGTACGTGCCAAAGCGCGGTAGCGCGCGTGTACCGCCCAGGTCCAGCCGGGTTTGATCTTACCGACCTGGGCGGGATCGGCGGGCGAGCCGAAGGACCAGTCGCCGATGTCCCAGCCGAGCTGATTGACAAGAAAATCTGCGAAGATGTGGCCGCCGTCGTAGGCCTTCGCGTTTGCCAGCGGATCGGACAACGAGTGCGCTTTGATGAACAGATCGACCACGGTCAGCAGATCGAAGAACGGGGAATTGCTTCCGTCGCAAAAATCGACGAGGACGATTTTCATCTGTCGCACGCTGCGCAGCGTATCGAGCAATCGCCTCGCGTCGTCGATCGGTGTGTGCCATTCCGGACAGAGAAAAAGGACGTCCGGCGAGGCCTTTTCGACCGACTTCCTGGCCTGCTCGAGCGAAGCCGCGAAGCCGTTGATGAGTCTCAGATCGCAGGCGGCTTCGATCTGTTCGCGATACAGGTTGAGCGCGGTAAGGTTGTCGCGGAGCTTACCGGTCGCGTCGTAGCAGAGTCCTTGAACGATCACGGTGCGTGCTCTCCGGCGCCCACGTCTGTCGATCGGGCGGAGCTTCGTTCTTGCCGATCGAATGGGTTCAGTCGGCTTTTGTTTTGAAGACGAGCAGTTGTGTGACGCCGACCGCCGCGGGCATCCCGAGTTTCCACGCCAACGCGTTGACAACGTGGATCGGCGCGGCCATGAATCCGGGGAAACGCTGCTGCAGCTCGGTCATCTCGCTGATGCGTCGGGTCGTTAGCGTTGCGCCGTGTTCGTCGGCCAAGTGTTTGGCGATCGCTTTGGCGTTGTTTCGCCAGGTGAAGATTTCCGATCCGTTCCATTCCCAGGCGTAGCCGTCGCCGAGCGGGTGCTTGGTGACGTTCAAGGGTTTCTTGCCGCGGAGGAGTTTGCGAGCGGTGTCTTCGATCTTGTGGTCGATCGCGGAGGTATTGGTGATCTGCAGCGCGATCGAGCCGCCGGGCTTGACGACGCGGACCAGCTCGGCCAGGGCTTTTTCGATCTTTCGGATGTGCACCATCACGCCCCAGCTAAAGGCGTGGTCGACGCTGTTGTCTTCGAGCGATAGCTCGGTGAGGTCTTCCTGCTGGAAGGTCGGCATTGTTTCGAGCTTGGCTTGTTCCGCGTTCTTGCGAGCGGTGTTGAGCATCGCCTCGGAGATATCGATCGACCGCATGACGCAGCCCAGGCGAGCGGCGCGGATCGAGTGAACCCCCGTGCCACAACCCGCGTCGAGTACCGTCTGGCCGGGCTGCACGCCCATGGCCTTAATCATGCCCGCCACGGCACGGTCGTAATGCGCGACCGCCAGCGGGTGATAGAAGGTTTGTGCCCATTCCTCGATCGTCTCGGACTTCTCGTAGACCGTGACATCCTGCGAGTCGATTGTCTTCGCGCTCATCGTTCTTCCCGAATCGTTATTGGCTTGGTTGCTGGATTGCTACCGGTGTATGTCGGCCGAGCCGGTCTTGGACTCCTGCTCGATCGCACGCGTGCATACAGAATACATGGCTTTGACCGAGTGCATACCTTTTGTGCGGGTTGTGAGGTTTACTCTGCCGTGTTTCGAGGCAAAAGTTCGGCCATTCACTGCATCAGGCTTCGATTTCGTGGCCGCGAAGTCGTGTGTTGAGCAGCGAGCATGAGCGTGACAGGCTGTCTCGTGCGGGTTGAGCAGAGGGATTCGGGGCGTGAGATTCGCGTCAGCCTGCGGCGGCGGTACGAGCTTAGATGACGACGTCGAGGTCCGCGACGCGGCCGATGCCTTGGGGCAGACGTCGGTGCCGGGCGCGTGTGGACGGGTTCGAGTCGCCGCGATTTCTTGCAATGGCCATGTGCGCGTCGGTTGTGTTGTTAAACGAACGGACATCGCCTCACGGTGCGAATCGCTTCTCTGACGTTTCGAGCCTAAGCTACACATAGATCCAGATGATTTCAGGGAGTGCTAAGCCATGCATCGTTTGATATTCGCAGTCTTTGTGTTGCTGGTCATCGTCGGGCATCACACCCAAGCCCTGGTTAACGGCGAAGCGCCCGCGGAAGACGACACCCGCTTCGACGCGGTGTGCGCGTTTAGCAACACGAATTGGCTGTACGACAACGATCGCGATAACAAATCGCACAACTGGTATGGCAACGGTGTCCTGATCGCGCCGGACGTCGTGCTGATCGCCAGGCACCTGCTGCCCGCCGATCCTAAGCGACATCGGCAAGGACTCTTCGCGGTACGCTTCCGTCGCCACGCCGACGGGTCGCTGGGTCAGAAAGCGAACGGCCCGGATTCGTATCACCAGGTCACCGTCGCAAAGTGGATCGTCGCGGAACGTGCCGACCTCGCCCTCGGCATCCTCAGCAAGCCGGTCGAGCACATCCAGCCGGTGCGCGTGCTCCTCGATCGCCAGGAGCCCGTCGCGAATCACCGAGCGATGCTGGCGGGATGGGGGTCCGAGTCGCTGTGGAAGTCCGTGCCCGGCCCGAGACGCGGCTTGCGTGTCGGAGAAAACACCGTCAGCGCCCGCGGGTCGATGCTGCGGGTTGATTCCTACCTCACCGAAGTCCGCGAGAACAGCCAGGGCCAGCGGAAGACCTACATCGTCGACGAGCACGCGGTGCCCAACATGCACGACTCGGGCGGCTCCATCTTTTTGCTGGATGAAGAAGGTCGGCCGACCCTCGCGGGGATTATTTCGACCTACTCGGGCGGCACTTACCTTCCCCCTGCGGTAAAAGCAGGCTTTCCACTGGAGGCTGCGACCCAGGGCGGGCGTTCTCTCGTCAAGGCGGCCGACGCAGCCCGGACGGAACCGACTTCGCCTTGATTGTTATCGATGCGGGAAAACTTATCGATTCACAGGCGATCCGGCGGAAGTTTGCATCCATTCGATCCGCGGGTGCGAAATACACAGCATCACTCACACGGAGACGATTGCCATGCGTCGAAGCCTTTCTATACCGAACGCTTTTATACGCCTGTTGGCGTTGACACTCAGCGCCGGGTGTTTTAGTGCTGCCGCGCAATCCAAGTCGCTCGCAGACTTTTCCGATCACGCGACTTCCAAATCCTGGTACGTGGTGAACGACGGCGTGATGGGCGGCTTATCGCGCGGAGCGTTCGAACTCACGCATTACCACACGCTCGTTTTTTCCGGGAACCTGTCGCTTGAAAATAACGGCGGTTTTTCCTCGATCCGAACGAAAGATCAGAACGGCCTGCTCGCGGGCTACGACGCGGTGCGTTTGCGTGTCAAGGGCGACGGTCGGTCTTACTACTTGAGCCTGCGCGATAAGCGTCGGGCGATGGCGTCGTCGCATCGATTCCCCATTAAGACCGAGGCCGGCGAATGGATCGAGGTCACCGCCCCGCTGTCTTCCTTTTACTACACGGTGTTTGGCCGAACGGTTCGTGACGTTAAGCTCGAAAGCGACGATGTCGTGAGCATCGGCATCACGCTGGCGGACAAGACACCGGGGCCGTTCAGGCTAGAGATTGCGGCGGTGCAGGCGTTCGATACGAGCTCGGCCGAGCGGGAGGGCGAGGCTCGACCGGCATCCGGCGAAGCACGGAATCTTTTTGAGATCGCCGATCGAACCGGTCGTTTCAAAACGCTGCTGGCGGCGGCCGAAGCCGTTGGGTTACTCGATGCGCTGAAAGATCCGGAGAATGAACTCACGCTGCTTGCCCCGACGGACGCGGCTTTCGCGAAGTTGCCGGACGGGGCGGTTGCGGAATTATTGAAACCTGTCAATCGCGATCGTCTCGCTTCGATTCTGTCGTATCACGTGCTGCCCGAGCGCTTGCTGCTGGATCGAACGGTAAAGACCCTGCAAGGCGGCGTGCTAACGGTAAAACCCGAGGGCGGTTTTCAGATCGGCGATGCAAACGTCATCCAAGCCGACATCGTCGCGTCCAATGGCGTGATTCACGCGATCGATCGGGTGCTGATGCCGGCAATTCCCGAGCCAACGCCTGCGTCGCGAGCCATGCGACTCATTGAATTGGCCATCGATCGGGGCGTTCCGCTTTACAACCGCGGCCAGGCGGAAGCGTGCGCCGCGGTGTACGAAGTCGCGATCAGTTCGCTTCTGTCGGGCTACCGCGACGTGATGACAGACGCGGATGTCGACCAATTGAAACAAGCCTTGGCGACGCGAAAAGGCCGCAGCGCGGATGACCAGGCCTGGGCGATGCGCCGTGCCTTGGATAGCGCGTATCACAACCTGAATTCTCGTGCCAAATAGTCTGCACCATTCGGATAACAGAAGTTTCGCCGTGGGGTTTAGCGACGCAGGCACTCGCTGACTGACGTCTAAGCTGGTAGGCTATTTGCTGTATTGATT
>JBMYUK010000003.1:0-20714 GCA_049605275.1 Phycisphaeraceae bacterium | reverse complement strand
CGCGATCACCTCGCGCGCGGTCATGTCGCGTTCGTCGGGCGGGCGCATGACGATCTCGACGTCGACGAAGTTGCCCCGACGCACGTTCGTCTTGACGCCCTCGGCGACGGCGTCGAGGTTGTGCGCCTCGAACATCTCGAGGGTTTTGCTCGTCAGTTCGCCGGCGATCCGCGCGGCTTGTTCGGGCGTCGTACCGACGGGCAGTCGGATGGCGGCCTCGATCTCGTCGGCCGAGACCTCGGGCATGAGCACCATGCCCATGTGGTCGCTGGTCGCGTAGCCGCCGGTCAGCGCGAGCAGCGCGAGCGCGGCGGTGGCCGTGACGTACCGGAAGCGCAGCGCCAGCGCGAGAACAGGCCGGTAGACGACGCGGACCGCCTGGTTGAAGAAGTTTGAGAAGGCCTGTTGCCCGCGGTGCAGCGCCGCGCGCAGGCCGGTGGTCTTTTTCTTTTTGCGTGCGTGGCCGAGGTGTGCCGGGAGGATGAAGAGTGCTTCGAAGAGCGAGACGAGGAGCACGACGATGACGACGATCGGCAGGGGTTTCCAGAACTGCCCGGTTTCGCCGGGGATGAATAACAGCGGGATAAAGGCGACGATGCTGGTCAGGATGCTGAAGGTGACGGGCGCAGCCATCTCGCGTGCGCCCTTGATCGCGGCGGTCATGGCGCTGTCCCCGGCCGCGCGATAGTCGTAGATGTTCTCGCCGACGACGACCGCGTCATCGACGACGATCCCGAGGACGACGAGAAAGCCGAAGAGCGAGACCATGTTGATGCTCACGCCGACCGCGGGCAGAAAGAGCATCCCGCCGATGAAGGAGATCGACATGCCCATCATGACCCAGAACGCGAGGCGAAACTCGAGGAAGAGCGCGAGGATTATCAGCACGATGACGATCGCCATCAGCCCGTTCTCCACGACCAGGCTCAGGCGGCGGTTGAAGTCTTCCGCCTGGTTGCTGTCGATCCGCCAGGTCACGCCGGGGGGCAGGTCCGCCTCGACCTCGGCCATCGTCTGCTCGACGGCTTTCGCGATCTCGATCGGCGACTGCGTGCCGACGCGGAAGACCTCGATCTCCACCGACGGCGTCTGATTGAATTGGGAGTGAAAGCCGCCCTCTTCAAACCCGTCGCGGATCTCGGCGATCTCGCCGAGGGTCACGATCGACCCGCTCTCGTTCGCGACGATCTGGATCTGCTCGAACTCGCGCGCCCACTGCCGACGCGCATCGACGCGTAGGAGGATCTCGCCGGCGGGGGTCTCGATCACGCCGGCCGCGACGTCTTCGCTCGATGCCTCCACGAGGCGGGCCACCTCGGGCAGCGTCAGGTCGTACTGCCGGAGTCGGTCGCGCGGGATCTCGATATGCGTGACGTACTCCTGCGCTCGGCCGAGCTCGATCTGCGTGATCGCTTCGTGGGATCGCAGTTGATCGCGGACCCGCTCGGCCAGGGCGCGCAGCGACCAGACGTCCACCTCGCCAAAGAGCACGATCGACAACACCTCGCGCTGCTCCGACCGCAGGCTCACGACAGGGCGCTCGACCTCATCGGGGAAGGTTTGAATCTGGCTGACCGCTTGATCGATATCTTGAAACGCCTTCATCCGGTTCGTGCCGGCCACGAGTTCGACGCGGATGCTGCCGCTGCCTTCGCGCGCCTGCGAGCGGATTTCGCGGATGCCCTCGACCGTTTGGATCGTCTCCTCGACGGGGCGGAGGATGCCCTGTTCGACCTCGGTCGGCGCCGCGCCGGGGTAGATCACGCGGACGTCGACGACGTCGAGCTCCGATTCGGGGAACACCTCTTTTTGAATATTGAACGCGGCCCAGAGCCCGCCTCCGATGAGCAGCGCCATCAGCAGGTTGGCGGCGATCGCGTGCCGCGCCATCCACGCGATCGGGCCGGTGTGCTCGGGTTGGCTCGGGCGTTCTTCGGTGCCGATCATTCGTCGCTCCCGGCCGACACCTCGGCGGTCTGGTCGGCGGTCTCGTCGGCGATGCGTCGCAAGGGTCGTCCCTCGGTCACGGTGGCGAGCGCGGTGGTGACGACCTCGTCGTTGTCCTCGAGCCCGTCGGAGATGTAGACGTGCGCGTCGTTGCCGAAGGCGATCTGCACCGTTCGGATCGCGAGCTTGCCGTCGTCGTAAATCCAAACCGAGCTGTTTTGCCGGAGAACCTCGCGCGGCAGGCGGACGACCTCTTCCAAGGGTCGGCCCTGGATGCCGATGCGCACGATCGTGTCGAGCAGGAGCCGCGGACCCGGCTGATCGGGCCCCAGCGCGAGCGGGTCGTCGACGGCGACGAGGACCTGTGCGAGCCTGGCGCGCGGGTCGAGTTCGCCGATGAGCCGACGCACCTCGCCGGTGCGCGACGCGTCCGGGCCCCAGACGGATTCGAGGGTGAGCTTGGCCTTCGATCCCTGCGGCGAGTCGTCCGCGAAGTCGATCCGCGAGAGGTGGCGGACCGGGACGGACGCGTAGACCCAATAGGTATCGACGCCGACCAGTCGCGCGACCGGATCGCCGGCGGCGATGCGCGTGCCGAGGTTGGCGGTGCGCTCCATGATCTGGGCTCGAAACGGCGCGTTTAACTGCGTGCGTTGGAGGTCGAGCCGCGCCTGATCGAGAGCGGCCCGGGCGGCTTGGATCCGCGCTTCGAGCGACGCGATCTGCGGCTCGCGCAGCACCAGCGCGCGGTTCTCGGGATCGATCGTCCGCCCAAGCGACGCCAGCTCCTTGCGCGCGACGTCCTGTCGGCCGCGCTCGATCGACAGCTCCGCCTCGATCTGCTTCAATTCGCTCTCGCGGAGCGTTACAACATTGCGGTAATCGGCCGGATCGATGGTTAACAGCGGCTGGCCCGGCTCGACGATCCCGCCGGGCTCGAACGACGGATCGACCGCGATGATCTCGCCGCCCACGAGCGCGCTGAGTTGGATCTCGTCTTCCGGCTGTACGTTGCCGAGCACGACGAGTTCGGGCCGATGCGTGCCGCGCGTGACGACGATCGTATCGACAAGGGCCGCGGACTTGCGCGTCGCGCCCTCGCGCTCGGCCTGGGGTTCGGTGCCGTAGATCCAGTACAGGCCCCCCGCCGCGGCCGCCGCCAGCAACAAGCAGACCAGCGCCGAACCCCCGTAATAGAGGATAGAACGCGCGACGGAAGACAGGCCTTTCTTACTCATCTCGATCCTCCTGTTCGCCCACCGACGAATCGTCGTCGCGCTCGAAGGGCGTCTCGAATCGCCCGGCGAGCGAACGATACAGCGCGATCCGCGACGCGACCCGATCCAAACGTGCGGCGATCACGTCTCGCTCTAGACGCTGCTTATCCTGAATCGCGGTGAGCACACCGAGGTAGTCCGCCACGCCGCTGAGAAACTGGTCCTGCAGCTGCGCAACCGCCGCATCGGCGAGGCGGAGCTGTTCGTTCAGGCTTGCCAGCCGCTCGGCCTCGCGCGCTTCGCGTGCCAGGGCATCCTCGACCTCCGCGAACGCGCGCAGCACCGTCTGGCCGTACAGCGCGGCGCGCTGCCCGACGATCGCGGCGTTGCGATCCACCTCGGCGCGACGCTCGCCGCCATCCAGGAGCGGCGCGATCGCCTGACCCGCGATCGAGGCCAACCAATCCTGAAATAAATCGCCCGGCCGCTCGCTCACCGTCTCGAGCGAGGCCGTCAGGTTCAGCCGCGGGTATCGCTCGGTCACCGCGGCGGCGAGGTCTCGATCGGCCGCCTCGAGCCGGAGCAGCGCCGCCTGCACGTCCGGCCGACGCCGAAGCAAAGACGACGACAACCCCGCGCCGGGCGCCGGGCCGAGCTCGGGCAGCGGCGTCGCTGGCGGATCGATCTTCAACTGCGCCGGCCGACCCTCCAGCACCGCCAACTGGTTGGCCAGGATCTCGCGCTGCGCCCGCAGCACGATCGCCTGCTCGCGCGTCGCCTCGACCAGCTGCTGCTGACGAACCAGGTCTGCCCGACGGACCAGGCCGACGTTAAATCGCTCGCGGATCAGGTCCTCGAACGTCTGATTCGTCTCGAGCTGCGACGCGATCAACGCCAGCTGCGCGCCCGTTTCCTTAAGCCGATACCACGTCAAAGCGACGGCCGAGGACAGGCTGATCGCCGCGGCGCGGTAGTCCGCTTCACTCGCGTCGGCGCGCAGGGACTCGGCCTCGGCCCGCGACTCGATCCGGCCCCACAGGTCCACCTCGTAAGACGCCGCCAGCCCCAAACCGATCGCCGTGGCGTCGTCCCCGCTGGTCAGCGACTCCGATCGGCCCGCCCCGGCCGTGGCGTCCAGGTCCACCGCGCGCTCGGCCCCCGTGCGACGCGACAACGCACGCGCCGCGTTCAACCGCTCCCACGCCAGCACCAGATCAAAATTACTAGACAGCGCATGCTCGATCCGGAAATCAAGCGGCGCATCGTCGAACGCGATCCACCACCGCTCGGCCGGCTCGATGCCCGGGGCCGAAGCGAACGGCGGCGGCGATTGAAAAGGCGTCTCGACCCTCGGCGGCGGCGCGAAGCATCCCGAAAGACACCAGACCCCCGCGAAGAATAAACACCGAAAGCCCATCGCGTCGCATTCCTATAGAGAAACAAAAACCAACACGAATCATAGTGACCTGACCCATCACCGACGGCAACAACCCCTACGAGGCATCAGCAACAACCGCCGATGACCGAGACCAGGCCGCGACGCGCTCACGCGACAGACCGCTTTACTCGGCAGAGCAAGAGGTGGCTGGCGGGGATGAAGACCAGCGCGATGAGCGTTGCGCCGATGATGCCGCCGACCAGGACGATGGCGAGCGAGGGCCAGAAGTCGCCACCGACAAACAGCAGCAGCGGGAGGAAGCCGCCGACGGTGGTCGCGGTGGTCGAGATGATGTGTCGGGTCGAGCCGAGGATCGATTCGACGACGGCGTTGAGATCGCCGGCGGCGGCCTTGTCGTTGGTCCGGATGCCGGCGAGGACGACGATGCTGTCGTTCAGCGCCACGCCGATGAGCCCGAGCGTGCCGAGGATCATATTGAACCCGATGGGAAAGCCGATCGACCAGGTCGACAGCAGGCCCAGACCCACGGAAAAGATCGCGACCGCGCCGAGGACGATCGCGTATCGCACGCTGCGAAAGACAAGGATCAGCGTGGCGACCATCATGACCATGAGGATCGGCGCGTAGGTCGCGAGGTTGGCGTTGGCGTCGCCGCTTTGCTCGGCCGCGCCGCCGAAGTCGATGCGATACCCCGCCGGCAGCGAAAAGCCCTGCGCCTCCAGGTCCGACAAGACGTCGTTGCCGATGTCGATGGGCAGCGAATCGCTGACCGTGTAGGCCTTAATCGTGTTGGTGCGTTGGCTGTTGTAGCGCGTGATGCCGCCGATCTCGGGCCGGAGTTCGAAATCGCCTAGCGCCGCGGCGCTGGTCCACTCCGGCGTCGACGGGCTGACCAGCGGGATGGTGGCGAGCTCGTCGATGTCACCGCGGATGTCATCGGCGTAGCGCACGCGTACGGGCAGGCGCTCCTGATCCTCGACGATGCTGGCTCTCGCCGAGCCCTCGAGCGCCGCGTCGAGTTGGGACGCGACCGATTGCAGCGTCAGCCCGGCGAGCTCGGCCTGCTCTTCATCGGCGCTGAAAAAGAGCTTCGGCTCGCCGCGCGTCAGCGTGTTCTGCGTGTGGATCACCTGCGGATTCCGCTGCAAGGCGACACGCAGCTCATCGCCGATCGCCTGGAGTTCGCGGTTACTCGGGCCGAAGACGCGGTACTCGATATCGGCGACGACCGGCGGACCCTGACCGAACTTGCGCACGACGATCTGGGCGCCGGGGTGCGCCGCGTCGAGCGCCTGCTGCGCCTCGTTGACCAGCCGCTTGGTCGCTTGAGGCGATTCGCTCGTGACGATCGCCTGGGCGTAGTTCGCCGATCGATCCTGATCCATGATGAGGTTGTAAAAGACCATCGGGTGGCTCGAGCCGACCAGCCAGGTGATGCGCTCGACGCCATCGAGCGAACGCAGCGTGCGATCGATCGCTTGCGAGGCCCGGTCGGTCGCCTCGATCCCGGTGTCCGAAGGCAGCCAGACCTTGACCTCGAACATGTTGCGGTCGACCGGCGGGAAGAACTGGCTGCCGAGCGTCGGCGCGACGGCGAATCCGGCGAGCGGGAGCGCCGCGGCGACGACGATCGCGACGACCGGCACGCCGAGCAGGCGACGCAACGCTGCGCGATAGCCGTTGGTCAACCACTCGGCGCCGAAGCCGTCGCGGTACCAACGCCGCCGCTGATCGGGCGTGCTGGGCTTGCCGAAGAGCCCGGCGAAGGCGGCGATCAGCGCGATGGCCACGAGGTACGACGAGATGATGGCGAGGATGACGCTCGTGCCGATCGAGCCGACG
The DNA here is from genome assembly GCA_049605275.1 of Phycisphaeraceae bacterium. Lineage (GTDB taxonomy): Bacteria > Planctomycetota > Phycisphaerae > Phycisphaerales > Phycisphaeraceae > JAHQVV01. The sequence goes on along the minus strand of JBMYUK010000003.1, from coordinate 14,309 downwards.
AAGTCGCCGCCGCTGCCGGGCAACAGCATGATCGGCGCGAACGCGAGCACGGTGGTGACCGTCGACGCCAGCAGCGGCGCCGCCAAGTGCCGGATCGACTGCGCGACGGCGTCGATCGCCTCCAGGCCCTTCGCCTTGCGCGCGATCACCTCGTCGGTCACGACGATGGCGTTGTCGATGAGAAGGCCCAACGCGATGATCAATCCGAAGATCGACATCTGATGAATCGCCGTGCCCGTCAGCTGCCAGCCGGTGATGACGAGCGCGACGACCAGCGGCAGCGCGGACGCGATGATCAACGCCGGGCGAATCCCCATGATGAAAAACACCGCGATGACGATGACGCCCGCGCCGGCCAAGAGGTTTTCGACGAGCACGCTCAGCCGTTCGGTCGTGTAACGCTCCTGCTCGAAGACCCGATCGAAGCGAATCCCACCGCCGCGCTCAGCCTCGAACGCCTCGACCACGGCGTCCGCCTGCTCGGCCCACTCGGCGATGCGCGTGTCACGAGCCACCCGCGCCGCGACGAAGACCGACCGCTGACCATCGACCCGCGCGATCTGACGCGTCGGCTCTAGCCAGCCGCGCTCGATCGTCGCGATGTCGGCGAGCGTCAGCACCGCGCCCGCGTCGCCGTCCACCACCGGGATCGAAGCGACCCGCCGCGTCGTGTCGAGTTCGCCATCGACTTCGATGAGAAAATCCGATCGCGCCGTGCGCAACACCCCGGCCGGCAGCTTGGTGTCCGCCGACTCGATCCGGCTCGCCAAGTCGCCGACGCTCATCTGCAAGTCGGCCAACTCCGAGCGGTCCACCGTGACCGTGATCTCCTCATCCGCCCCGCCGTACACCCGAACCAGCTCCGTGCCCGGCACGCGACGCAAACGATCGCCAAGCTCCTCAGCCAACCGGCTCATCAGGCCCGCCTGAATCGGCTGGTCGCTGTCCCACGTCACGCCAACGATCAGCGTGAACGCCGCCGGGTCGCGCTTGTCGTCCACCACCGGCTCGCCCGCTTCGGGCGGGAGCAGCGCCGCCGCCTCTCCGACCTGATCCCGGATCTCCGCGAAGATCTCTTGGTTCGTGTCCGCGTTCACCGACTCTTCCAACTCGACCGTGATGACCGAGATGCCCGCCCGCGACGTCGAGGACACGTCCAGAATCGCGTCGATCTCGTCGAGCGCCTCTTCCAACGGCTCGGTGACGAGCAACTCGACGCGCTCGGCCGACGCACCGGGCATCGCGGTAATGATGAGCGGCGTCCGATTCACGATGCGCGGGTCTTCGAGCGTCGGCAAAGACATCACCGACGACAGCCCGCCGATCAAAACGACGATCACCGTCAGCCAGAGCAAATGGCGATTGCGAAAAAACAGCGTCGCCCAGTCGCGCGAGGGGGTGTCTTCGCTCATCGTCAGTCGCCTCGCTCAGCCGTTCGCGTTGCGTCGGTCGTCTCGGCCTCATCGGACTTGTCGGCAGCACGGGCATCACTGCTGCGAACGGTCATGCCGGGCGCAAGCCGTTGCAATCCGTCGGCGACGATGCGATCCCCGCTCTCGAGCGCACCGCGGACATAGACGCGATCGCCCTGCATCGAAAGCACTTCGACGTCGATCCGCTTTAGAATCTCATCCGGGCCGTCGCTCGGCTCGACGAGATACACCGACCACAGCCCGCGGATGCCCTCGGTCAGCGCCTGCGTCGGCACCCAGAAACCGCTCGATTCGACTCGGCTGGGAATCGTCACGCGAGCGAGATCGCCCGAGCGAATCCCGTTGAGTTCGGCGTCGAGGCGGACGAGCGTGTCGACGCTCCGCGACTCGCTCGAGCGCTCGGGCAAGAGCGCCGTCACCGCCCCGGCAAGCGTCTGATCCCGCACCCGCACGTCGAGCGTCTGCCCCACGCGAATCGTGTCGATCAAGTCCCCGCCGATCCCAACGCGCACCTCCGGCGACCGACGCTCGAGCAGCAGCACGACCGGCGAACCCTGCGCGATCACGCGGCCCTCATCGATGTAACGCCTCGCGACCACCGCGTCGAAAGGCGCGGCGATGCGAGCCTTGCCGATCTCGACGTCGATCGATTCGACGCTCGCTTGTGCACTGGCTAGCACGGCCGAAGCGGCTTGATAGTTTTGTAAGACGTTGTCGATCTCCTGCTGGGTCGCGGCGCCCCGGTCGGCCGTGCCGAGCGTGCGCGTCTTCGTCAGCTTCGCGAGTTCGTAATCGGCTTTCGCCTGGTTCAACGCAGCGAGGCGCTCGGCTCGGCGGGCGTTGAGCAGCTTCGTGTCCAACGCCGCGATCGTCTCGCCGGCGTCGACCGACTGGCCTTCATCGACAAAGAGCTGCACGACCATCCCGCCGATCTCGAAGCCGAGGTCGCTGTTGCGACGCGCCTCGACGCGCCCGACGAAATGCCGCTCTACCTCGTAGCCCGGTTCCCACGCGATCGGGTGCGTGTTCACGGCGAGCGGCTCGGAGCCCGGGCCATCCATCGCCGGCGCATCACCCGCTCGCGCCGCGATCGCCACCGCCACGACCCCGCCGAGGATGCAGAGCACCGCCAGGGCCGAGAGTCCAAACTTCAATAATCGCTTCGGGATCGTCATCGTGATGCTGCTTTGGTTTCGGTTTCAGTCTCGTTTCGAACGGTCTCGATGGCTCGGCCGGTCAACACCGCGACCGCACACGCCGACGCCGCGGCTCGGATGTCGTCGGCCAGCGCGTTGTCGAGCGCTCGCGCGAGCATCATCGCGCCGGTCATCTGCGACACCGCCGCCAGCACGCGCCGACGCGCCTCCTCGGTCGGCGCATCGACGTGCGACATCACGCGCTGCATCCGCTCCTCGAAGAGCTCGGTGAACGCTCGGCACGCCCGCTCCCCCGAGCGCGCGATCTCGCCGGCCAACGCGGGCATCGGGCAGCCCAAATCGGTCGCGCGGTAGTGCGTGTCGGAGAGGTAACGCTGGACCCATTGCTTCAGCCAGTCTTCGCCTTGCAGGTGGTTGAATTGCTGCTCGAAACGCTCGGTGACGTGATCGAAGCCGCCGGAGATCACGTTCGCGATGAGATCGTCTTTGGATTCGAAATGGGCGTAAAAGCCGCCGTGCGTGAGCCCGGCCTCTTTCATGATCGAACCCACGCTCGCGCGGTCGAAGCCTCGCTCGCGGAACTGCCGGGCGGCGGCGGCGAGAATCTCTTCGCGGGTGTGCCGCTTGTGGTCGGTGTCGTATCGCATGGCGAACTCAATATGATGATCGTCATATTTTATATGACAGTCATCATATCATGTCAACAGACACACGCCGTTTTTAGTTAACGCGCTGAAAAAACGGCCGCAGCGTCGCTTGGTCGGCGTTGTCGCGTTGCCCCAACTGACGCGGCGTCGCGACGAAGCCAACCGGACACCTCGATCGTCACGCTTAAGACGGCCGGGACCAGCACCAGCGTGAAGACCGTCGATACCACCAGCCCGCCGACCACCACGGCACCAAGACCGCGGTACAACTCGCTGCCCGAGCCCGGCATCAACACCAGCGGCAGCATCCCGCCGACCGACGTCAGCGTGCTCATCAGGATCGGACGCACCCGGCTCTGCACGGCGAGCGCGATCGCATCGGTCGGCGAGGTCACCTTCGCAGCGATGTCCTCCGACTCGCCCTTCATCAAATTAAGCGTCTGGTGCACGACCAGGATCGCGTTGTTGACCACGACACCGGCGAGGATCACGAAACCCAGGATCGTCAGCACGTCGAGGTTTTGCACCGGCATGTACGGATCGGCGACGGACCACTCGTGCACGAGCGCGAGCCCAATGAACCCGCCGAGCGTCGCGAGCGGGACGCTCACCATGATGACCACGGGGTAGGTCCAGCTCTGAAAGAGCACGACGAGCACGAGGTAGACGATCAGGAAGGCAAGAAAGAGCGAACTGCTGATCGTACCCATGACCGAGCCGTCGCCGAGCAGGACGTTCTTGATGTCGTTGAGCTTGCCCGCGGTGCCGGCTTGGTTGACTTCGATACCGGGCGCGATCTTGCCTTCTTCTTTAAGGTCGTTGGTGATACGGGTTACGTTGTCGATGGCTTCTTGCAGCGGCATCCCAGCGGGCGCGGTGAACTGCAGGGTGAGCGCGCGTTGGCGACCGACGTGGCGGACGCGGTCGGGCTGGCGGATGCGCTCGACCTCGGCGAGCGACTCGAGATCGACGACCGAGCCATCCGGCGTCGCGATCGGCGCGTTGAGCATCGCGTCGATGGGGTCGTTCTGGATCGACGCGGGGGAGATGAGCTTGAGGTCTTTGAGTTCGCTGCCGACTTGGAATTGCCTAGGCAGGACGTGGCCGTCGCCGTTGGCCGCGACCGCGAGTCCGACGTCGCGGCGGGTCATGTTCAGGTCGCGCAGTCGTTCGTCGATCGGCGTGACGCGCAGCTCGGGGCTGGGCAGCGTGAAGTTCGGCGGGTCGGGGCGGACGGTGCCTGGGCCGAACTCGTTGATGAGTGCCATCATGAGCTCGCCGGCGGATGCGTTGATCTCGTCGAGGTCTTCACCCATCAGGTCGATCTTGATCGCCGAGCCGGTCTGCCCACCGGTGCGAAACAGCGGGAATTGGAAGGCGAACGAGAACACGTCGGGCGCGACATCCCCGGCGACGGCGTCATCGAAGAGCGCGAGCGCATCGGAGATCGTCTTGTTGTCCTCGGCGATCGCGGCGTGAAACACCAAGCCGTCCCAGGCGACCAGGAAGTAGTGGTCCAGCGCGGGCGGCAGCACCTCTCGTCCGTCGGCGGTGACCACCGGCGTGCGAAGGTCTTCTTCGGGCGATGGCCCGCCGCGCATCGTCGGCTCGACGGTGAACTTGTCCTCGGTCACCTCCCACGCGGGACGGATGTTCTCTTCAATACGGTCGCCGAGCTCGGAAAGCTGATCGACGTTGTAGCCCGGCGGCGGGACGAGCACGCCGAAGACGATGTTGCGATTGCCGCGCGGCAGGTAGTCCAGCGGCGGGAGCAGCGCGGCGATACCGACGAGCGTGCCGACGGTGAAGACCGCGATCACGCCGATGCGTGCCGACCACCGGCGTGCGATCCACGCGGTCATCCCGCCAACGATCGCAGGGAGATTCGTAACGGCTTTCAAGATGCTAAAGGCTTTGGCGAAGAGTCGGGCGAGGCGCGAAGTCGGCGCGGGTTTGTCTGTTCGCTGCGAAGTGTCTTTTGCTTTCGCCTTCCGCTCCTTCATCAGCAAAGCCGAGGCCGAGGGGATCACCGTCAGCGAGACGATGAGGCTGATGCCGACCGCGGCCATGATCGCCAAAGCGATGTCGCGGAACAGCTGCCCGGCCGAGTCCTGGATCAAGAGGATCGGGACGAAAACGACCAGCGTCGTCGCGGTCGAAGCGATCACCGCCCCGCCGACCTCCTTGGTCGCGTCGATCGACGCGCGGATACGCTTCTTGCACATCTCTAAGTGCCGGAAGATGTTCTCGATGACCACGATCGCGTTGTCGACGACCATCCCAGTTGCGAAGGCCATGCCCGCGAGCGAAATGATGTTGATCGACCGGTCGAGCAGCACGAGCACCGACAGCGAGGCGATCACGGAGATCGGGATCGCGATGGCGATGATGCCGATGGCCCGGACCGAGCGAAGGAACATGAGCAGCGTCACCACCGCGAGCACGCCGCCGACGAGGATGTTGCCGCGCACCAATGCGATCGCTTCTTCAACATAGGTCGAGGCGTCATAGGTTTGGACCAGTTCGAGCGTCCCGTCGATGCCGCGCTCCTGGGCGTGCTGTTCGAGCAGGCCGCCGGGCTGGTTCAGCTCGTTCACCTCGGCCTGGATCGCCGCCATCGTCTCCAGCAGATTCGCGCCCTGTTGAAGCTGAAAGTTGAAGAACGGCATGCGAACCCCGCGGGCGCGGACCCACTCGTTCATCTCTTTGTAGCCGAGCTCAACGGTCGCCACGTCCCGCAGATACACCGGCCCGGCTTCGTCGCGTCAGATGACCAGGTCGCCGACGGTCTCTGGATCGTGGAACCGCCCCACCGCACGGACGCGGATGTCGTTCTTGCCGTCAGGCAAGAGGCCGCCGGAGTAGTTTTCGTTGGAGAGCTCGATCGCTTCGACGAGCTGCGCGTAGGTGATGCCGCGCTGCGACAGCAGCGTCGGGTCGACGAAGATCTGCACCTCCGCCTCGCGCGCCCCGCGGACGCCGACCTCGCTGACCCCCGGCACGCGCTCGAGCCTGGGTCGCAGGCGTCGCTCCATAAAGTCGTACAGCGTCGTCGCGTCGAAGTCGGGGTCGGTCGAACTCAAGCCGATCCACGCGATGTAGTCGATCGACTCGGGATCGACGCCCTCGGTCTCCGGCTCGTCGACGCCTTCGGGATAGCCGGGCACCTCGCTGAGCTTCTGATCGACCTCGGCGAGCGCCGCGCTGATATCCGTGCCGGAGACAAACTCCAGCCGAACCTGCCCGCGCCCCGCCTGGCTGATGCTCGTCATCGAGGCGAGCCCGCTGATGTCGCCCAGCCGCTCTTCCTGCTGCTCGATCACATCCGACTCGATCTCCGCCGCGGACGCGTTCTCCCACGACGTCGTCACCGCGATCACAGTCGAATCCACCGACGGCGTCATCTGCACCGGCGCGCGCGTCGCGGCGAGCACCCCCGCCAAGACCGCAAGGATCACTGCGACAGCGACGGTAATCGGTTGTTTCACGGCGAGTTCAATCAAACGGTTCATGGCTGGATCCTCAGTTGGTGTATGCGTAGAGAAGGCGCCGAGCGGTCTTTCAACCGATCGAAGCGGGGTCTGTGTTGGGTATCAGCTTTAGTTGCCGTCGGCGGCGGTCGGCAGCTTGGCGAGCGCGACGGCCGCGCCGTCAAACAGCCGTTCGTTGCCTTCGATCACCACGGTGTCGCCGGCGGAGAGGTTGTCCGAGGCGAGCGCGACCTGGTCGCCGAGTGTGAACAAGACGCGGACCGGTGAACGCTCGGCGGAGTTGGTGTCGCCGGCGTTGACCTTGTAGACGTAGGCGTCGCGTCCGTTGCGGATCACCGCGTCCTTAGGCGCGACCAGGGCGAGCGACTCGTCGGACGTCGGGACCCAGGCGCTGATCGACATGCCGGGGACCAGCTGGTTTGCGTCGTTGTTAAGCGTCACGATCACCTGAAACGTGCGGGCGCGGGGGTCGACCTGAGCGATCGGGCGGACGTTGGCCGACTCGATCGTTCGGCCGTCGCTGGTCAAGGCAACGAAGATGCTGCCGGGGTCTTGCATGACGGTTGGGGCGTAGCGCTCGGGGACTTCGATGCGCGCTTCGATCAGGCCGGTAGAGACGAGCGTGACCAAGGCCTGGCCCGGGTCGATCCACTCGCCGGGCTCGATGTGGCGGGCGACGACCTGGGCGTTGAACGGGGCGCGGACGGTGAGGTCGTCGATGCGGATGGCCAGGTGTTCGAGTTCGCGTTCGATGCTGTCGACGGTGCGCTGTGCGGCGGCGAGCTGCGCTGACCTGACCTGAACCTGCGTCTCGCGTTCGTTAAGTTCCTGATCCGTCGATGCGCCGCGCTGATAGACGCCCTGCTCGCGCTCGTGGTTGAAGCGGGCGAGCTTGAGTTCGGCTTCGTGTTGCGTGACCAGTGCCTTAGCATTGGCGAGTTCCGCCTCGGCCTGCCGGACCTGTGCGTTGAGCCGACGGTTGTCGAGCGTCAGGATGACGTCGCCTTTCTGAATAAGCGACCCCTCGTTGACGAGGATCGTGTCGACGAGGCCGGACTCCTGCGCGGAGAGGTTAGAGCGAGACACGGCTTGCAGGCTGCCGGTGACGCGGCGGTGACGCGGCGGTGATCCTGCACCATCTGCTGGCTCACCTCGCCGGTCCGCACGGGCGACGCGGGCTGGGCGATGGCCAGTGTCGGCAGCAGCAACACGGCGACGACTAGTGCTGCGCTGATCCGGCTGGCACCGCCGATCATGGCACGCAGCGCCTTGGCCCGCTCGGCGAAGCCGGCCGACGTTTCGATGTCGCCGTCGAGCGCGTTGCGCAGTTGCCTTGCGCGGACCTGGACCAGCATCGCGTTGAGCTGGGCTCGGCTAAACGCGTGGCTATTGCCGAACGCGCCGTATTCGATGGGCAGGCTTTCGGGCTTGAGCTTTTGGGCGGTGGATTCGGTTTGGCGGGTTACGGTACGCATGGATAGCCTCGTGGGGTAAAGAATGTTCGAAAGATATTAGACCGGTCGTCTAGTATGTGGGTAAATAAAAAGCTACGCCGTTTCGAGCGTGACCATCTTATCGATCATGCCGTCGATGAAGTTGTGGATGGGCTTGGTGCTTTGCTCGATCTGGCACTGCATGGCGACGCCCTCCCATGCGTTAAATAGCAGCGAGGCCAATTCGTCGGCGTCCCATGCCGAATCGATCTCGCCGGCGTCCTGCGCCTCGCGGATGCACTTGGCGAGCAGCGCCTTCCACTGCTGCATGCCGCAGCGCAGGGCGTTACGCATGGTGCTGCTCATGCCGCTGACATCCATGCCCAGCTTGGCAACCAGGCAAGTCTGGTCAAAACCGTTGTTTTCATACCATGTGATGGCGGCACCGTAATAATCCCGAACCCGCTCGATCGGTGAGAGGTCGCGATTCGAGAACCGCTTGGCGAGGCCGTTTGCGTATCGCAGCGTGAAGTCTTCGATGACCGCGACGCCGAAATCCTCTTTCGATTTGAAGTAGTGATAGAAAGACCCCTTGGGCACGCCCGCGGCGTCGAGAATTTCTTTCAGCCCGCAGCCGTGGTACCCCTTGCTGGTGATGACCTTCGTGCCGGCGTCGATAATCCGCTGTTTGGTGTCGTGGTCTTTCATGGCTTTCATTCCTGACTTCTTCATATTAGACCAGTCGTCTATAGGTGTCAAGCCGATTTTTTTATTTTTTTCGCGGCGGTCGCCAGCCGACTTCGCGGCACGCTTTGACTGACAAAAGGCTTTGAAACGGCCCTGCGAACGGGGATAAGCGTGCCTGCCTCGCGTCCTGTCTAAACCTCAAGCGAGCAGCCAAGCCCGACCTGCGCGGACTCCCACGCGCCGCCCTATCGCGGGGACCGTCCTCCTATCGGACCCGGCAATCGGTCTTCGGCCGATCTGTCTTATTCCAAATCGCCCCAGACCTCGACCATCAGCGCGTAGCCGACCGGGTCGTAACGCCGAATCTCGGCCGAGACGAACGGATAAAAATCGTTGCGGTAGAAATACGCCTCGCTCAGCTCCGCGAAGTACTCCATCGGGTTCGTCGCGGCATAGGCACGCACCGACCGGCCCCGGTAGTCCAGCACCTCGTCGTACAGCCCCGCATCCATCGCGTGGCGATAGGCCGCCAGCACGCGCTCGTTCTTGAATCCGCCCGCTAAATGCTCGTCGTGATACGCGTGCGCCAACTCGTGAAACACCACAAACGGATGCTTGAGCATGTGCCGACGCTCGAGCAGCGACGCCGCCCGCGTGATGTGCACGCAGTCCGCCATCCGCGCGTCCCAGCCGTTCTCAATCAACCAACGCTCGTACCCGTGATAAGGCCCGGGCTCGACATCCGTCAGCGGATGATCCACCTCGATCCAAATCCCCGTCTCACGCAGCTTGCTCAGCCCAGGCTCGGGCACCAGCACCGCCACACGCTCCAAATGATTCCGCAGCATCCTCAGCGACCGCTCCCCCACCGCGGCGTGCTCCCCCGCCAGTAACGCCGGCTCGATATACACCGAAAAACCCTCAATCTCTCGCACCACAGGATCGAAACGCGCCCCCGGATTCGCTTCGTCCCGCGACACCTCTACACCGCCCGACGACGCGCAGCCCGACACGCAAAGCAACACCCCCGCGCAGACAAGCACCATTCCGAATGCTCGACAATTGAGCTTCACCAACATCCGCATCGACACAGTGTACCGCCCAACCAACGCACGCCGCGTCAGCGCAGCCCGCCGCTCGGCCGATGCTCAAGACGCCTGCCATCCGCCAACAGATACACCACCCACACGCCGCGCGCCTCCGCCCAGACCAGACCCCGCTCCGGCCCCATCACGAAAAGCGCAGTCGCCAACGCGTCCGCCGTCTCGCAACGCCCGTCCACCACCGTCGCCGAAAGCACCCCCCCCTCCACCGGCTCACCGTCGCTCGGATCGACAACGTGGCCCGGCGAAAACGTCTGACCCGACGTCGCAACCGCCCGATCACGCAACGCGATCACCATCGGCTCGACGCCCCCCGCCTCGCTCGGGACGTACACCCCGACACGCCAACCCTTGCCACCAGGCCCATCCCCCGCCGCCGCGATCTCGCCTCCGATCTCCACCATCGCATCGCCGATCCCAAGCGACGACAACAGCCCGACCACCCGATCGACCGCGTAGCCCTTGGCAATCGCCGACAGATCAACCCCCTCGCCCCTCGGCCGAGGACTAAACGCCCCGCCCGTCGACGCCTCAAACCCCTCCGCCCGAGCGATCAAACCCGACAACTCCGCCGACAGCTCAAACGCCCCCGGCTCCGCCGCGCGGTTGTACCGCATCAACTCCGAATCCTCGCGCCACGTCGACGCCAACGCATCGATCCGCGACAACTCCCCCTCCACCGCCTCCCGCACGGCATCAACACTCGCCGAGCCCCGATACACCACCCGATACGAGGTGCCAAACGCCTCTCCATTAAACGACTTAAACCCCCCGCCCCCCGCTGCCAACACCCAACACACCCCCAACCCCGCCGCGACGACCGCCATCAGCCCAACCGCCCAACGACCCATCGCAAAGCCTCCGCAAAAACGTACCCCCCCCCTCCAAAGCCCGACGCAAAAACAAACCACCTGAGCGCAAGCACAAGCGAGTGTATCGATCACTCACCCTCGGGCCACGTCCGGGAGACGAATCACAGCAATGGTATTCGACACCTCATGCCCCCGGAAGCCGTCGGCTCAAAGCCGGGCGGACGAGCCATCTTCAATCCATCCGACGCCACACCCGCCCCCAAGACAAAATCGCTCCGCGCTCGTCCGCCCGGTTGGTGAACCGGCGGCTACGAAACGCATAGGCCCGAAGAAGTCGGCGAGCCGAAACGCGAGTTTTGATTATTTCGCGAGGTCGGCGAGGATGCGGTCCATCGAGGCGTCCAGGCGGCGGCCCAACTCGGCGGGGTCATCGTAGATGCCGCGGCGGAGTTTCTGCCGGCACGACAAAACCAGCGACCAGCGCATCGAATCAAGAACCGCCGATGCGTCGCGTCTCGCATCGGAGGGTTGGTGACTGGCGTTAAACGGAGACGACTGTGAGAATGTACTGGACACGGTTGGACTCCTTTCCAAGGTCAACGATCTGAGACAGACTACGGATAAACGTCCATGTTTATCGCACTTGCCATTCACCGTAGGCCCTTTTCGAACGAATGTCCAGAAAAAACGTGCAATCCATGCAAATGATGTGGCGTCGCAGGTGCGCGGCCTCAGGCGAGGCTGTCAGAATGGCGGCTCGATCCGCTGGCGATCGGCCTTGATTCGCCGCAAGGCCGTGTTTTGCTGAGACCGATTTGGCCCCGGCTTTGCGTTAGGTGCTGCAAGGAGTTGCGATGGCAGCGAAGTTCGAAGACTACTACAAGACCCTGGGCGTCGCGCGCACCGCCTCGGCCGAGGAAATCAAGCGCGCCTATCGGAAGCTCGCCAACAAGCATCATCCCGACAAAAACAAAGACAACCCCAAAGCGCCCGAACGATTCGCCAAGGTCGGCGAGGCTTATGAAGTCCTCTCCGACCCGGACAAACGCGCGAAATACGACCGCCTCGGCGAACACTGGCAGCACGGCGACCGGTTCCAACCCCCGCCCGGCTTCACCCCCGGAAGTGGCCCCGGAAGCGGCGCGGGCGGAGGATTTCATTTTCGATCGAGCGGCGGGCAGGCCGAGGGGTTTTCCGACTTTTTCGAGATGCTCTTCGGACAGGCCGCACAAGGCGGCGGCGCGGCATCGTTCGACGAGATGTTCGGCGGAGCGGGAGGCTACGCCGGGGGGGGACATCGATTCGACAACCCCGGCCAGCCTCAACGAGCCGCGGCGCAGATGCACGAGATCACCGTCAGCCTGGTCGAAGCCTTTCGCGGCGCGACGCGTCAGCTCCAACTGCAAGGCCCCGCCGGCACGCAGACCATCGACGTCAAGATCCCCAGGGGCACGACCTCGGGCAACAAACTTCGACTCAAGCAGCACAACCTGATCCTGAAGATCAACGTCGCAAACGATCCGCGATTCGAAGTGGCCGGCAGCGGGAACCTGACGACGACGGTAACGGTCCCGCCCCACCTCGCGGCGCTCGGCGGGAAGGTCGATGTCCCGACGCTCGACGGCGTCGTCACGATGACCCTGCCCCCGGGCACGTCCAGCGGCGCGAAGCTCCGACTCAAAGGCAAAGGCATGCCCAAGCGCGGCAGTGACGAGCACGCCGACCTGTTTGCTCGCGTGATGATCGAGGTGCCTAAGGAACTTAGCGAAGAACAACGAAAGGCTTACGAACAACTGAGAGACGCAAAACAGTGACGGGCGTTAGCCGCTGCCTGCAAGGCAGCGCGTCGAGCATGTGCGAGACAATGCGTCACGCTAAACGCTAGCACTTGAACACGTACAACGCGTCGCCTTTCAGGCGACGGCTAACGCAAACACACCGGGAGACCGAACGATGGACTTCAACAAACTCACCCAAGCCAATCAGCAGGCTCTCCAGGCGGCGCAGTCCGGCGCGATCGAGCGCGGGCACCAGGGCGTCGACACCGAGCACGTGCTGCTCGCCATGCTCCAGCAGGGCGACGGCCTGGTCCCGCGCCTCTTCGAAAAGCTCGGCCGACCCGCGGACGTTGTCGCCACCGAACTCAACCGCGCTTTACAGAAAAGGCCCTCCGTCACCGGCCCCGGCGCATCGGGCATCGACCCGAGCAAGCTGCAGATCACCAACAACCTCGCGCAGGTCTATACCCAGGCCGAGCAACAAGCCAAAAAGCTCGGCGACGAATACCTCTCGGTCGAGCATGTCGTCCTCGCGATCCTCGAAGGCGGCGACAAGACCGAAGCCGGGAAGATCTTGAACACGCTTGGCCTGACCGCGGACCGCTTCCGGGGGGCGATGCAGCAAGTGCGCGGCAACCAGCGCATCACCTCGGACAACCCCGAGGCCACCTACGAGGCGCTCGCGAAGTACGGAAGCGACCTCGTCGCCCTTGCGAAACAAGGGAAAATGGACCCGGTCATCGGCCGCGACGACGAGATCCGCCGGACGGTGCGCATCCTGTCGCGCAAAACGAAAAATAACCCCGTGCTGATCGGCGAGCCGGGCGTAGGTAAGACGGCGATCGTCGAAGGCCTGGCCCAGCGCATCGTGCGCGGGGATGTGCCCGAGGGGCTCAAAGAAAAAACCATCTTCGCGTTAGACATGGCGTCGCTCGTCGCGGGCGCCAAGTTTCGTGGGGAGTTTGAAGAGCGGCTCAAAGCCGTGCTCGCGGAGGTGAAGCAGGCCGAGGGCCGGATCATTTTGTTCATCGACGAGCTACACACGATCGTCGGGGCCGGCAAGACCGAGGGGGCGATGGACGCGGGCAACATGCTCAAGCCGATGCTCGCGCGCGGCGAGTTGCACTGCATCGGCGCGACCACGCTCGACGAGTACCGCCAGCACATCGAGAAAGACCCCGCGCTCGAGCGCCGGTTTCAGACCGTGCTCGTCGACCAACCCACCGTCGAAGACACGATCTCGATCCTGCGCGGGCTCAAGGAACGCTTCGAGGTGTTCCACGGCGTGACGATTCAGGACAACGCGCTCGTCAGCGCCGCGACGCTGAGCCATCGTTACATCTCCGACCGGTTCCTGCCGGACAAGGCGATCGACCTGGTCGACGAGGCGTGCGCGATGATCCGCACGGAGATGGACTCGATGCCCGCCGAGCTCGACGCGGTGTCGCGGCGCGTGATGCAGCTCGAGATCGAAGAGGCGGCGCTCAAGAAAGAGAAAGACGATCAGAGCAAGGCCCGGCTCGAAGCGCTGCAGAAAGAGTTGGCGGATGCGAAGGAGCAGGCCGCCGGGCTCCGCGCGCAGTGGGACGCGGAGAAGGGTTCGGTCGACGAAGTCCGCGGTTTGCGCGAAGAAGTCGAGCGGGTGCGTCAGCAGATCGATCTCGCCAAGAGCCCGGGCGCCTACGACCTGAACAAGGCCGCCGAGCTCGAGTACGGCAAACTGCCCGAGCTCGAAAAGAAACTCGCTGAACTCGAGAACTCGGCGGGG
>JBMYUK010000002.1:0-21072 GCA_049605275.1 Phycisphaeraceae bacterium | reverse complement strand
GCGCCGCATTGTGCGGGGGCGACGACGAAGAGGCCGTTCTCGATCGCTCGGGCGCGAAGCAGCGTCAGCCAGTGCATCGCCCCGGTCGCCTTGGTGAAGTTCGCGGGAACGGTGACGATGCCAGCGCCGCGCAGGGCGAGCGCGCGATAGAGTTCGCCGAAGCGAAGGTCGTAGCAGATGCTCAAGCCGACGCTGACCTCGGGCAGTTCGACGCAAACGATGTCGTTGCCGGGCAGGTAGCGTTCGGATTCGCGGTCGCCGTTGATCTCGTCGACCTGGACGTCGAAGAGGTGCACCTTGCGATAGCTCGCGAGGCGAGCGCCGTCGGGGCCGATGAGAACCGACGTGTTGTAGGTGCGGTCCGGATCGTCGCTGCGTTCGCCGATCGATCCGAGCAGCAGCGTCACGCCCAGCGATTTGGCCAGCGCCGAAAAACGCTCGGTCGTCGGCCCGGGAATCGCTTCGGCGTGATCGAGGTATCGGCGCGACTGCGATCGACCGACTCTGAGATGCATCACTTCCGGTAGAGCGACGAACGCAGCGCCCCGCGACGCCGCGTCGCGCACCCCCGCTTCCGCCTGCGCGAGATTCGCTTCGACGTCTGCGCCCGAATCGAGTTGCACCATGCCGATCTTCATCGCATCCGCCTATCGCCTCGGCTCGGTGAACTCGATCACGTCGGGCTCGCGCACCGGCTCGCCGTCGGACCACGCGCCCAGGTCCAGCTGCTCGGGGGTGTTGCCCAACGCGATCGGCCGCTGCGACGCGTCGCCGTAAGCCGTCGCCTGCAGCGCATCGAACCATCGCCACATCGCGAAATCGTACGCGTCGGCGTGCGCCGGGCTCGGCCCCGGACCGTTGCGCCACGCGAAGGGCAACACGTGATCCGCTTGCAGCGCTGGCAGGCCGTGCGCGTCGTCTCGCAAGAGCAGCCGATTTTTATCCTGCGCCTCGATACGCACCGCGCGGTCAAGGATGCGCTGGCCTGCCAGCGGACTGACGAAATAGTCGTCTTCGACATCGACCACGAGCATAAGCGTCCCCGCGGCGATCGTGGCGTGCTCCTCGGTGAGCGACGGCAGCAAAGCCCCTAACCCTCGGTCCGCGCGCGTGTCGCCGGGTTGCAAGAGCATCAGCGCTTGAGGCGCGGGCAGGCCGAAGTGCTCGGGACGGGCGGCGAGGTTTGCGACGATCGTCCCGCCGACCGAGTGGCCGATCATGGCGATGCGCTCGCGATCCGCTTTGGCGTGCTGCGTTGCGTCGCATCGCTCGAGTGCTTCTCGCATCGCCCGGGCCGCGGCGGGCGTGAACGACTTCGGGTCGATCACGCCGCCGGTCTGATAGCGCGGATAGATCACCAGGTTGCCGCGGCGGGCGAGGTGCCGCAGCCAGGCGTCGTAGGCTCGATAGTTGATCTGATTCAGCCCGTGAGCGAAGAGAACCACGGGCAGCGGCTCGTCAGTCTTCGCGCTTTGCGTCGGCTCGATGATCCAATACCCCTCAGCACCCTCGCCGTATGCGGTCACGCGAACGCGCTCGTACGCATAATCGCTGCCGCCGGGTCCGGTCGCGCGCTGCGCGGGCGGCGTCGGCGCATCGACCACATTCACCCGACCGGGCTCTAGCGCAGCAATCGATGCGGCCGAGTAAACCATGGCCAAGCAAAAAACCGCGGATCGGAGCTTCTTCATCAACACGAGATCGTTATCTTAAACCACTTCCCAGACCACGCACTTCCTTTCTGCCTCACAGGAGCCTGCCATGCGACCACCCTTACGCGTTCTGCTCGTCGTCTTATTCGCCACACTCTCTACCGCCTGCACGCATCAACAAGCCCACATGACTCCACCATCCGATACCGCAAACGTCCTCGTCCAACCCTACGGCACGCTGCCCGACGGTCGTACCGCCAACCTCTACACCCTCACCAACGCCAACGGACTCACCGCCACACTGACCGACTTCGGCGCGATCCTCGTCGCCATGAAAACGCCCGATCGCGAAGGCAACCTTGCCGACATCACCATCGGTTACGACACGCTCGACGGCTGGGTCAACGACGGCAGCTACATGGGCGCGACCGTCGGCCGCTACGGCAACCGCATCGCCAGGGGCAAGTTCACCCTCGACAGCACCGAGTACACCCTCGCCACCAACAACGACCCCAACCACTTGCACGGCGGCAACGTCGGCTTCAATAAAAAACTTTGGCAGGCCGAACCCATCGAAGCCGTCGAGGGACAAGCCGTCCGCTTCACCTACGTCAGTGCCGACGGCGAAGAGGGCTACCCCGGCCAACTCACCGGCGTCGTGACATACACACTCAACAACAGCGACGAACTCGTCATCGATTTCCAGGCCACCACCACCGCACCGACCGTCGTCAACCTCGTGCATCACACCTATTGGAACCTCACCGCCGACCCCAGCCAGACCATCCTCAATCACAAGCTGATGCTGCTCGCCGACGGCTACACCCCGATCGATCCGACCAGCATCCCCAACGCCGGCATCCAACCCGTCGCGAGCACGCCCTTCGACTTCCGATCCGCAACGCTCATCGGCCAACGCATCAACGACGACGACCCGCAACTCAAAAACGGCATCGGCTACGACCACAGCTGGGCGATCAACGGCGAAGCGGGCGACTTGCGCATGGCCGCGGTTGTCTACGAACCGACCACCGGACGCATCATGCAGATCGAAACCGACCAGCCCGCCATCCAGTTCTACTCCGGCAACTTCATGGACGGCAGCACCACCGGCAAGGGCGGCGTCCCCCATCACTACCGCACCGGCTTCTGCCTCGAAACCCAAGTCTTTCCCGACTCGCCGAATCAGCCGAACCTCAGCAACGCTGTCCTCCGCCCCGGCGAAACCTACACGCACAAGATGGTGCACCGGTTCGGCACCAAGTGAACACCCCGGTGAAGCGGGTGACACGAATAGACTCAATCGCCCTTGTACTTCGGGTTTTTTTCAGTCGGGATCGGCGCGTCGACTGATTGCTGCCAGGCCCGGAGTTTGGAAACAAGTTCCAGCGTCTTCTCGGGATGATCATTGGCGACATTGTTCTGCTCGCCCGGATCGGTCTTGAGATTGAAGAGCTCGATCTCGCTTTTCTCAAAGTATTCGACCAGCTTCCAGTCCCCGCTGCGCACCGCGCTGCAGGGCGTCGCGCGCCAGGGCGGGCGGTGCGCTTCGGCACCCTCGCCGCCCCGATAACCCTGGAGATAGGCCGGAAAGTGGAAGTAGATCGCCTCGCGATCAAGCGGTGCGCCCGGGTCACGCAGCACGGGCACCAGCGACTCGCCATCGACCGGCTGGGACGTCGGCAGCTTCGCCTTGCCCAACTCGGCGAGCGTCGGGAAGAAGTCGAATAACAGGACCGGCTCGTCGGAGCGCGAACCCGCCTTCGTCACCCCGGGATACTTCACGATGAGCGGCACGCGGATCCCGCCTTCGTAGAACATCCCCTTGCTGCCGCGCAGCGGGTGCTGGTCCGTATACGTGCCGTGCCCGCCGTTGTCGGAGGTGAAGACGACGAGCGTGTTTTCTGCAAGGCCGTGCTCATCCAGCGCACCGAGCACTCTGCCGATGTAGTGGTCCATGCCCTCGACCATGGCGGCGTACTTCGGGTTCGTGTGGCGCTCACCCTTCTCGCGCACCTCGGCCGCTGCGACACGCGCCTGCTCCGGCTGGATCGGCGTGTGCACCGTGTACAGCGGCAGGTACAAAAAGAAAGGCTCATCCGAATCCTTCTGCCTGCGAATGAAATCCGCCGCCTCATGAGTCAAGCGATCGGTCAGATACTCGCCTTTGGGTGCATCGGGGATGTCGACGTTGCCGTACGGACTGAAGAACGACTTGGGAAGGCCGTTGCGTCCCCCGCCGACGTTGAGGTCGAAGCCTTGAGCTAACGGCCCGGTGTCGCCCGAACCCAAGTGCCACTTGCCCATGTGCGCGGTCGTATATCCCGCCCCTTGAAGGACTTCCGCGATCGTGACGAAATCGGGGTCGAGTTCGGTGCGGTTGGGCGAAGGGATCAGCGCCCGCTCGGCCGCTCTGCCCCGCGCTGGATTGCCCACCGTGTAGACGCCGGTGCGCGGCGCATACATGCCGGACATCAGCGCCGCGCGGGTCGGCGCACAGTTCGCGCAGTTCGCGTAGGCCGCGGTAAAGACCATCGCCTCGGATGCGAGCCGATCGAGATTCGGTGTGAGGTAGTAATCGCTGCCCGTTACGCCGAGATCGGTGACGCCCAGGTCGTCGGCCATGATGAAGACGATGTTGGGTCGCTCGCCCGCTAGAGCAGACAGCGAACCGAGCACGCACAGCACGATCGCAATGATTGGTTTCATGCCGAGACTGTAGCAGCTTACGCGCGGAGGCTCTGCAGCCGACCGGTCGCGTCGCCGAACTCTGCGACGTCGACGTTCATGCGGTCGAGCATCGACAGGTAGAGATTGCAAAGCGGGGTTTCTTTGCGATAGGCGATGAGCCGGCCGGTGTCGATCGATCCGTTGGCTCGGCCGGCCATGACGATGGGCAGGTTCTCGTGGTTGTGCCGGTTGCCGTCGCAGATGCCGCTGCCAAAGAGCACCATGCTGTGATCGAGGAGCGTGCCTCGGCCGTCGGGGGTGTCGGCCATCTTCTGGACGAATTTCGCGAAGCCCTCGGCGTAATAGCGGTCGATCTTGCGGATCTTCTCGACCATCTCCGCGTTGTTACGGTGGTGGCTGAGCGTGTGGTGGCCGTCGCGGATATCGAGTTCGTCGAAGCGCATGTTGCTGCCGCCGTTGCCGAGCATGAACGTACTGATCCGCGTGACGTCCATGCGGAAAGCGAGGAGCATCATGTCGTACATGAGGTCGATGCGGTCCGAGAGCTTGGCGGGAACCTCGGTGGGGGCGGGCACGTCGGGCGCTTCGATCTCGACGCCGTCTTGAGCGAATTGCACGCGACGCTCGATCTCGCGGATCGAGGTCTGGAACTCGTCGATCTTGTTGCGGTCGGACTTGCCGAGCTTGCGTTCGAGGCGCTGGGTGTCCTGCATGACGTAATCGAGAACGCTTGCGCGGCGGCGGAGTCGGTCCTGTTTGGCGGCCTCGGCCTCGACGTTGCCGATCTCGCCGAACAGCCGTTCGAACACGTCGATCGGGTTTGTGATCTTCGGCACCGGCGTGTCTTCGTCGGCCCAGGCGACGTTCGAGACGTAGGCGCAGGAGTAGCCCGAGTCGCAGCGCCCGGCCGAGCGGCCGCGCTCCATGCCGATCTCCAGCGAAGGCAGACGCGTCTCGCCGCCGATCTGCTGGGCGGCGAACTGATCGACGCTGACGCCGAGGCGGATGTCGTTGCCCGAGGTCTTGCGGGCCTGCGCGCCGGTAAGGAAGGTGGCGGAGGAGCGGGCGTGGTCGCCGGGGCCGTCGCCGTTGGCTCGGGCTTTGTCGAGGGTGAGCCCGGTCATGACGTTGACGTGTTTGCGGACGCTTTCCAGCGGCTTGAGCGTCGGCGACAGTTCGTAGCGCTTGCCCTCGCCGGTCGGCAGCCAGTGTTCGTAGTTCACGCCGTTGGGCACGAAGATCATCGCCATGCGCGTCGGCGTGGGGTTAGTCGTTTTCGCAGCGGCGATCGCGCTCGAGCCGAGCCCCGATCCCATCGCATCGAGCAGCGGCAGCGCCATCCCGACGCCCAGACCCTTGAGCATCGTCCGGCGGGACATCGGGCGGACTCGGCCGTGGATGTTGAATTGCGTCGCGGTATCTCGGGCGGGTGTCGTCATGGTTGGGTCTCCCTTCCTCGGGCTTTAAGGAACGCGTCGCTGAGGACGATGGCTTCGACAAGCGACTGCATACGATAGCCTCGGTCCTGCACTTCTTGCACGATCGTCCTGATCGTCGGGCGATCGAACGGCTCGGTGCCGCGGCCCACGGCGTACGTGAGCATCTTGCGGCTGAGATTCTCGACAAACTGTTCGCGGCGATCGAGCATGACACGCTTGAGCTCGATCGGGCCGTTGAACGCGACCCCGCCGGGCAACTCGCCGGACGCATCGATGGGTCGGCCCTGCTCGGTGTCGCGCCATGCGCCGATCGCGGTGAAGTTCTCCATCGCGAGCCCGATCGGGTCCAGACGCTTGTGACACACCGCACAATTCGGATCGGCGACGTGCGCGGCGAGCTGCTCGCGGAGCGTCGCCTCTTCTCCGACGGCTTCGGTCGCGATTTCGAGCGGGGGCACGTCCGGCGGCGGCGGCGGTGGGGCCGTACCCATCAGCTGCGCGAGCACGTAGTCGCCCCGCTTCACCGGGCTGGTCCGCGTCGCGTGGCTGGTGACCGTCAGCGTCGCGGCCATCGTGAGCACCCCGCCGCGCGGTGAGTCGGAAGGCAGATCGACAGGCCGGAAATCGTCGCCGCGCACGCCGTTGACGCCGTAGTGCCGCGCGAGCGCTTCGTTGAGGAACGTCCGATCGCTGTCGAGAAACTCGAGCATGCTGCGATCCTCGCGAAGCACATCGGCGAAGAACAACTCGGCCTCGGTCCGCATCGCCTCGCGGAGATCCGCGGTGAAAGCGGGGTACTTCGCCGGGTCCATCTCGAGCCCGTCGAGTTTGCGAAGCAGCAGCCACTGGCCCGCGAAGTTCTCGACAAACGCATCGGACCGCGGGTCCATCAGCATCCGCCGAACCTGATCGCGAAGCACCTCGGGGTCGCCGAGCCGCTTGGACCGCGCAAGATCCAGCAGACGATCGTCCGGCATGCTCGACCAAAGAAAATACGACAGCCGCGACGCGAGTTCGTAATCACTCAGCTTGTACACAAACGATGGATCCGCCGGCCTGGGATTCGCGATCGGGCGATAGAGAAAGTTCGGCGAGACGAGCGCCGCGGTCAGCGACAGCCGCACCGCCGACGCATAATCGTCCCCCGCCGCACGCGCCTCGCGGTACACCCGAAGCAGCGCCGCGACCTCCCCGCTGTTGACCGGCCGACGGAAAGCGCGCGTCGCAAAGCGTTCGATCACCCGACGCGCCGCCTGCGACTCGGTGATCCGCCGCCGGCTGTCGACGCCGGGCAGCCGATTGCCCTCGTCATCGGCGGTGGGCGTGACGAAAAAGATCTCATCACGAATCGTCGGCTCGTCTTCGCGGATCGGACCGGTCACCGTGATCGAATCGACAGAGAGGTTGCGATCCAGCCCGTCGATCTTCGCGTCGTTGAGGTAGCGGACGCCGATCTCGCGCTGGCCACGCTTCACGGTCGTTTCGATGCGGACGGTCTGCACCGGGTCGCGCTTGGTCGCGGTGACCTCGGCCGAAGCCAACACGCGATCGCCGACGTAGAGTTCGATCTCCGGCCCGACGCCGCCCGCCTTGTCCCCGTACACCCGCGCGGCGATCTGGTACCGGCCATCCGCCGGAAAGGCAAACGTCCCCGAGACGGTGCCATTGGCGTAGAGGTACTGCCCGCCGCCGTCGAGCGCCTGTCCGACGTTACTCCGCTTCAGATCGCGGACCGATCGCGCCTCACCGTCCGCATCGTCGCCGAGCGAGAGTTGGATCGCGCGCTCGGCGGCCTCCAAAAACATCTCGAGTTGCAGCGGCGACATCGATAAGACGTCCGCGTTGTTGTCGAACCCATAGCCCGTGTCGTCGCTGGGCAGATGCTCCGCGAGATCGTGCTCGTTCGGGTCGATCCCGAGTAGATCGCGTAGCGTGTTGCGGTACTCGCTGCGGTTGAGCCGGTGGATCGTGTACCAGCCCGGATCGGGCTCGGCGTCGGCGGGGTAGTACGCCGCGGCCTCGGTGACCCACTCTTCAATCGTCAACCGCTCCCGAGCCGTCGGCTGCGGCTTCTTCTCCGGCGGCATGAGGTCGAGGTTCATCACCTCGACAACCGTCAGCCAGTCCTCCGCGCCGTTCATGATCGACTCGATGTCGCCAGGCCCGTCGAGATCGACGCCGCCCTTTTTCTTCCCCCCGCCGTGACACTCGAAACAATACTTCTGCAACAGCGGCCGAATGTCCTTTTCGAGTCGGGCTTCGAGATCGGCAGCGATCGGATCGCGCTTCGCCGCGGCCTTGATCGTCTGCGGCGCGGCGGGCGTCGCGCCATCCGCAGACGATGCGCCGCCGAACCACGCCCAAACCGCGACCGTCAGCCCGATCAGGACAAAAAAGCCCGCGGTGTTGCGAACCGTGCCGAGATGTGTTGATTTATTGGGCATCGAGTCGACCTGTCCAACTGCGCGACGGGGTCAGCTGACGAATCATTACAGTTTGTCACGCTCTGCGAGCGGCAAAAAGCAAAACAGGTCGGCGACGATCGGCCGACCTGTCTTGGGTTTGTATCGTTTCGCTCGCACGGGCCACTTGAGCCGCGAGGCGTGCGGATCGGCAGCGGCCGAGGGGTTATTCGGCGTTTGCAGACTTCGTGTCGATTTTTTGCAGGAAGGCGAATCGGCCGTTGGCGTTCCACTCGGTGATGATGAGGTTGCCTTCGTTGTCAAACGTCAGGCCGTGCGGCGCGTTGAAAAAGCCCTCCGTCCAGTCTTTGGGTGCCAGTTTGTAGTTTGCACGCTGGCCCTTATTCGGATTGTCGCCGAGCACGCTGACGACCTTGTTATCTTTGTCGAGCACGACCGCGCGACCCGCGAGTTCCGCGACCGCCGCGAGATCGCCGTGGAACACCACCGCGCAGGGCCGTCGAAGGCCGGTCGTCGTCACCGCGATGAACTCTCCCTCGAGCGTGAACGACTGCAGTCGGCCTGCCTCTCGATCCGCGATCAAAAGCGTCGGCTCGTCGCCTCGGTAGTCGACGTTGATGCCGTGGCACGTTCTGAACTGGCCGTCTTCCTTGCCGCGTCCGCCGAACTGACGGATAAAAGCGCCTTCCTTGTCCCACTGGTAGATCAAGTTCGACGCGTAACCGTCGGCGAGATAGATATCGCCGTCCGGCCCGACTGCGACGGCGGTCGGGCGCCAACCCTTCGCGGTGGATTCCTCGGGCTTACCCAGGCGCATGACAACCTCGCCATCGAGCGTCAGCTTGACCGCGCCCATCTTGTCCTTCTGTGCGTTTTGCGCGCCGTAGAGATAGCCGGTACCGTCCTCTTCGATGTAGATCAAGCTGTGCAGGCCGTGCTCGCCTTTGGCGATGCCCTTCTTGACGTTGCCTTCCTTGTCGTAAACGAGGATGCCAAAGCCGTCCTGGTTCGGCGAGTTGAGCGTGATGTAGATGTTGCCCGCTTTATCGACCGCGGCGCTGCCATGCGTCGGGCCGAAGTGCTCGCCCTTGAGGACCTTCGCCCAGCCGGGGATGGTCTTGTACTGATGGGCGCCTTGACCGAGGACGACGCTCTCGGTCAACGCTCGGCTGGGTCGCTCGTGGTGCGCGTGGCTGTGGCCTTCGTGAGCGATCGCGGCGGGCGCGAGGGCGAGCGTGGCGGCAAGGATCAGGTGTTTCATGTTGGCGGCTCCGGGAGTTTGTGATCTGAATAGCAACTAATATAACGTCTACCGACCCGGCCATCGCGACGGCCGAGCGATCGGTCGAGTGATCGGTCGAGCGGATTAGAGTCCGCCGTCCCGACCTACGCAAACAGCTCTTTCTTCACGTAGCCGTGCACGTCGGTCAGGCGGAAATCCCGACCTTGGAAGCGATAGGTCAGCTTTTTGTGGTCGATGCCCATGAGGTGCAGGATGGTAGCCTGCAGGTCGTGGATGTGGATCGGATTATCCGCGATGTGCGCGCCCCACTCGTCGGTCTCGCCGATGACGGCCCCGCGTTTCACCCCGCCGCCGGCCATGAAGATCGTGAAGCACTTGGGGTGATGGTCTCGGCCGAGGAAGCCCGCGTTGTTTCGCGCTTCGTTCATGACGGTTCGACCGAACTCGCCGGACCACACCACCAGCGTCTCATCCAGCAGACCCCGACGCTTGAGGTCCTTGATGAGTGCCGCGACCGGCTGATCAGTTTCTCTGCACTTGAGCGGCAGCTTATTCAACAAGTCGTCTGCGGCACGCGTGCCGTGCACGTCCCAGCCCCAGTCGAAGAGCTGAACGAAACGCACGCCCGCCTCGCTGAGTCGACGCGCGAGCAGGCAGTTGTTCGCGAACGATTCCTCGCCCGGTTTCGCGCCGTACATCTCGAGCGTCTCTTCCGATTCTTTGCGGATGTCCATCACCTCGGGGACGGAAGTCTGCATCCGGAAGGCGAGTTCGTACTGCTCGATGCGCGTCAGCGTCTCGGGGCAGTTGAACTCTTTGGCCTGCTCCTCGTTGATCTTGTTGATCGCGTCGATCGTGCGTCGTCGGGTCGCGCGGTCCACGCCCTTCGGATCCGAGACGTAGAGGATCGGGTCGCCTTCGCTTCGGCACTGCACGCCGGCGTGGATCGATGGCAAAAAGCCTGAGCCCCACGCCGCGCCGCCGGCAGACGGACTCTTGCCCCCGGATACCAACACGAGAAACGCGGGCAGGTTGTCCGTCTCGCTGCCCAGGCCGTAGGTCAGCCACGAACCGAGCGACGGCCGACCCGCGAGAAAGTGCCCGGTGAAGAGCGCAAGCTGGGCCGGGGCGTGGTTGAACTGATCGGTGTGCAGCGACTTGACCACGCAGAGATCGTCCGCGACCGTCTTGAGATTGGGCAAGAGTTCGCTCATCCACATGCCGGCCTGACCGACCTTCTCGAACTTGTAGGGCGTGCCGAGCACCTTGGCATTCGGCTTCACGAACGCGGACCGGCTGGCGTAGACCTCCTTGGGCGCGGTCTCGCCGTGACGCTTGTTGAGTAGCGGCTTGTAATCGAATAGATCGTGATGCGGCGGCGACCCGGCCATGTGCAGGTAGATGATCCGCTTGGCCTTGGGCGCGAAGTGCGTAGCGGCCTCGAGAATCTCATCTTCCGAGGGCCCGGCGGGAGCTGCGAACGAGCCATCGGTCATCAGGCCGGCGAGCGCCGCGGCACCAAAGCTCTTGGTCGCCTTGCCGAGGAAGTGGCGGCGGGTGATCGCGCGGACGCGTTCTTGATGCAACAGCGGGTTGGTGTAGTGATCGTTCATGGCTTTATATCTCGCATTAGCCGCCGGGCAACGCCGGAGGTCGGGCACCAGATGGTCGCCCGCGTCTATCAGTCTTTCACCCTCGCGCGTAACGAGGCGGCCGCTTCGGTCAAGGCTTATTAATCAACTCGTCCAGGTTCAACAACACATTGCCCACCAGCGTCATCGCCGCGACCTCGGCCGGATCCATCGTCTCAGGTAGAGCGGGTGAAGGACCAACGGCCGTCTCCAACGCCGCCTCCGGATTCTCCCGGTAGTCCGCCAGCGAGGCGTTGTAGACCTCGGTCAAGGCTTCGAGTTCGACGGCGCTGGGTTCGCGTTGAAGCGTTAGCCACATGCCATGCACGAGTTTGTCTTCGAGCGCAGGCCCGGCCTCGGCGAGGATGCGTCGACCGAGCATCTGCGCGGCCTCGAAGAACGCGGTGTCGTTAAGCGTGACGAAGGCCTGCAGCGGCGTATTGGTGCGGGCACGCTTGGCCGTGCAAAGGTCACGCGACGGCGCATCGAACGTCGCGAAAGAAGCGTAGTGCGCGGTCCGCTGCCAGTAGGTGTACACGCCTCGCCGATAAAGGTCAGCGCCGGTGCTCTCGCGTTGGCGGACGCCGGAGAACGACTGGGGCTGGATGCCATCGGGCAGATACGGCGTCACCGACGGACCCCCGATGCGGTCCGTGTTGAGGATGCCCGCGATGGCGAGCGCCTGATCCCGGATCTGCTCGGCCGAGAGACGCAAGCGCGGCCCGCGCGACATCAACCGATTGAACGGATCGGCTTCGAGTTTTTCCGCGGTGTGCAACGCGCTCTGCTGGTAGGCCGAGGACATCACGATCAGCTTGATGAGCGACTTGGTCGACCACGCGAGGTCCCGCTGATACGTCACCGCGAGGTAATCGAGCAGATTTTTATCGCTCGGATAGCTGCCCTGGAAGCCGAAGTCCTCGCTGGTTTCAACCAGACCGATGCCCCAGAGCTGTTCCCAGATGCGGTTGACCTGAACGCGAGCGGTCAGCGGATTGTCTTCGTGAACGAGCCACTGCGCCAACCCGAGTCGATTCTTCGGTGCATCTTCGGGCATCGGATGCAGGGCCTCGATGACGCCGGGCTCGATGATGCCGCGCTCTTTATCGGGGGCGAGGAAGCTGCCGCCCTTGAACAAATAGGTCTCGCGCCGCTTGTCCGCGGGAAGGTCTCGCATCACGAGCGTCGTCGGAATGCGCTTGTTGAAGTCATCGAACTTCTTCTTGGCCTGATCGACCGCTTGCTTGAGCGCCGTGTCCTCGCCGCCGGCTTCTTGCAGCGCCGTTTCGGCTGCTTGCAGCTTGGCTCGGAGCGTTTCGAGCTCGGCCTGCTGGTCGGGCGTAGGCGCCTTGATGAAGGGGATGTCGCGCGGGCGATCGCGATCCTCGGTCTGATTAAAAAATGCGTAGAACGAAAAATACTCGTCGTGAAAGATCGGATCGTATTTGTGCGTGTGGCACTGGGCACAGGCCATCGTCAGGCCGAGCCAGACCTCGCCCGTTGTATTGACGCGGTCGATCACGGCGGCGGCTCGGAATTCTTCGTCGTCCGTGCCGCCCTCGGTGTTGGTCATCGTGTTGCGGTGGAAGCCCGTCGCGATCAATTGATCGAGCGTCGGATCGGGCAGCAGGTCGCCGGCAATCTGCTCGATCGTAAATTGATCGAACGGCGTGTCTCGGTTGTACGCGTCGATCACGTAATCGCGGAACCGCCAGATGCTGCGCGGCCGATCCTCAGCGAAGCCTTGCGTGTCGGCGTAGCGCGCCTTGTCGAGCCATTGCCGGGCCCAGTGCTCACCAAACTTCGGCGAAGCGAGCAACTCGTCAACCACGCGCTCGAACGCATCGGGCGATTGATCGTCGATGAACGCCTTGGCCTGCTCGGGCGTCGGCGGCAGGCCGATGAGATCCAGATACACTCGCCGAACCAGACGGTGGCGATCCGCGCGCTCGTTCGGCTCAAGGCCGTTCTGCTTCAGCTTGGCGAAAACGAATCGGTCGATGTCATTGTTCGACCAGCCCGCATCGTTGACCTCGGGCACCTCGGGCTTCATCGGCTTCACGAAGGCCCAGTGATCCGTGTACTCCGCGCCCTCCGCGATCCAACGCTTGAGCGTCTCGACCTGCTCGGGCTTAAGCTGAGGCTTGGGAGAATCCAGCGGCGGCATCTTCCGAGATGCCTTCTTGGTCACCAGCACATCGATCACCGGGCTCGCCCCCGGATCGCCCGGCACGATCATGCCGAAGTCCACCGCCTCTTCGCGGAGGTCCAAGCGAAAGCCCGCTGCCTTCGCTTCTTTCGACTCCTGATCCGGGCCGTGACACAGGTAACAATGGTTTGAGAGGATCGGCAGCACGTCGCGAGCGAATTCGACCTTGGCCTGCTCCGGCGCGGAGCTGTCCGCGGCGAGTCGGATCGCGACGTCGCCGCGATCGGCGAGCGAGGCGTCGCCGCCTGCATCGTCGCGATCGCAACCCGCAAAAAGCAGGGCCGAGAAAGAGAGCAGAAATAGCAGGCGGGAGCGAACGGTCATGGGCATCTTTCGATTCGTGGCGTGCGAGGCGATAAGCAGCAGTGCGTTTGAACGGCGAGTCGCACGACTACAACCGGCAACAGACGCTGGATAAATCATATACTTTTTTACATATCATCAAGAATATCGTTCGTACATTATGATAGCACAGACACACTATCCAGCTCGGGATTACGCCCAACAGATGCATAATTTCGCAACAATTGCACCGGGACGATCGCGCACAATCGGGCTCGAACTGTTTCGGCTCTGGGACGTCGACGAGGACGCGGCCTATCAGATCGATCGCATCTGGGAGCATTGGGACGGCGCCAGCAGCGACATGCCCACGACCGGTCGAACGGGCCTGGTCGCCGTGCGGACCCTCGGCGGCGTGGGCTGGATCGGCACGGCGGACGGGCGGCGGCAGACCGTCGCGACCGGCTCGGTCATGGCCGTGCCCTGGCTGAGTCTAACCGGCTGGGGCACCGAGTCGCGATCGTGGCGGTTTTATTGGTTTGAATTCTATGCCGATGACATCGAACCGCTGCTGATGCTCGACGCCGCCGAGGTGCCCGCTGGGAGCACCGAACTCGGCGACATCGGCCAGATTCAAAGCAAACTCCGAAGCCCCCTGCATGCCACGCGAGCCCTGGCATCCGCGCGATTCGCCGCGCTGCTTTATCACTGGCTTGAGCAGGCCGCCGCCGAGCCCGCGGCGCATCGTCATCACGCCGAGATCGAACGAGCCATCGCGCTGATGCAAAGCAGCACCGATCGCCAACTCACAATCAACGACATGGCCAACGCCGCCGGCCTATCGCCCCGATCCTTCGCCAGCGCCTTCGAGCAGGCGACCCAACAAACCCCCAAACGCTATCACCTGAACCTGAGACTGGACGCCGCGCGGAACCTGCTCCTCTCCGGCCGAGCCAACGTCAAGCAGACCGCGAGCCAACTCGGGTTCAGCAGCCCTTTCTACCTCTCCAAGCTCTATCGCAAACGCTTCGGGCACCCGCCTTCGCAAGCGCATTAAAAAACGCCGAGACTGCATCGCGGCGTTTCGAAAAGGGCCGTTTGCTGTTCAGCGTATCACTTGCCGACGCGAGCATTCGTCACGCGTCGCACGAGGTCGGCGGTCGACTCGGCCATCAGTTTGGACATGATGTGAGCACGGTGGACCTTGATCGTCTCGATCGAGCGGTGCATCTTCGCAGCGATCTGCTTGTTCGTCAGGCCATTGACGATCTCGTCGAGCACCTCGTTCTCACGCGGCGTCAGGTTGTCCAACCGCGAAAGCGTCTCGGAGCGCTCCGCGCGGTCGGGGGCATTCTTGCGCGCCTCTTCGATCACGCGCTCGATCGTTTCCGGGAGACGCGGCGTCGAGATATCGTCTTTCACCAGATACGCGTTCGCGCCGGCACGGGTGATCTCCGCGGCAAGGTATTCGTCGCCCTGACCGGTGAGCACGATCACCGGCTGGAGCAGTCCCTGCTTGCGCATCTCCCGGATGACTTCGAGACCCGTTGTTGTGCTCAAACGATAGTCGAGGAAGATGACCGCGGGATTGATGGCCTTGACCTGAGCGATCGCGTTATCCGCATCGACCTCATAGCTCAACTCGTAGGGGCCGTCGGGCAGGCCGGCGAGGCGCTCGCGGAGCAGGACGATGTCGTCCTCGTTGTCATCGATCATCAAGACGGGGATAGTGTTCGGCATAGCTGTATCGCAACCCAATGGGAAGTCAAGAGAGAATCATAGGCGAATGCCTCGAAGCATTGCAAGCATAGCGTACCCCATTGAGCGGTTGGCGTCGATTCGGGAGCACCAGAAAAAAGCCGGTCTGAACTGTGAAAAGCTGAGACCGGCGTCGTTTTTCAATTTTACTAGCTTTCAGTCGCGCGATCGCGGCGCGACAAGCGTCCAGCGTGGCCTCGGTCACACCGCCTGCGGTTCGGGCTTGCGATCCAGGTCCTCGGGCCCCCAGCGATCCAGCACCCGGCTGGCCAAGTCGCGAAGGTGGCGGAACTCGACGGGCTTGCGGAAATAATCCCGCGCCCCGCCTTCGGTCGCGCGACGCACGTCCTCGGGCTGCTCGCTGGTGGTGAGCATCACGATCGGGATCTCGCGCAGCTGCGGGTCCGACTGAACCCACTCGAGGACATCGAATCCGCTGAAACGCGGCATGTTGATGTCGAGCAGCACGACGTCGGGCCGATTGCCGTCCTCTTTGAGGAAACTCAGCGCCTGCTCCCCGTCGGAAATCGCGTCGAGTCGGTGCGCGACGCCGGATTCCTTGAACGCTTCGCGAACCAGGAAGATGTCGTCGTCGCTATCGTCTACCAGCAGAATGCGTGTTTCGGATTTGGACATTGGTCTTTGCCTCTCGTTAAAACTTCTGACAGTTACCACGTATTATTGCCTGTTTCTTTTCCGCGGCTATAGCGAGTTATTGCTAAAAAACGTGATTTTGAGAGAACTACCAAGGGTTTATTAAATCCATTGGGGATACTGAAAGAATTACATCCTTTATTCATGAATATTTATAAGTACATTCAATGTAATGATATATAAGATTGCAATATATTGCTATATCCACATTAAAGTCGATCAACTTTTTTTGATTTTTCGAGACGCTAATTGCAAGAAATGCCATTAGTTACCGGATGCTAATAAAAAGCCAGGACGAATCGGGAGCCGCCGCCCTCGCGATCCTCGACCCAGACCCGCCCGTCGTAGCGCTCGGCCACCTGCGCGACGATGGCGAGGCCCGCGCCGGTGCCCTCTACGTCTCGGCTGACGCCGCGTTGGAACAGGCCGAAGATCCGCTCGCGCTGATGGTCCTCGACGCCCGGGCCGCGGTCTTCGAAAACGAGGCCGGTCATCTTGCGATCGACGCCCACGCCGTCGGGGTCTTCGTCCTCGGACGGATCGAAGAGATACGGACTGATTTTGAGCTCGGGCGTCTTGTCTTTCTCGGTAAATTTGAGGGCGTTGGTCACGAGGTTGTGCACCGCCTGACGCAGCCAGAACGCGTCGACCTTGAGCTTGGGCAGGTCGTCGAGGACTTGGACCTTCGCGTCGCATTGGTCGATGGTGTCTTGCAGGTCGCCGAGCACTTCTTTGACGATTTTCTCGCTGGCCACCAGCCCGGTCGCGGGCTCGGCACGCTGGGCCCGGGAGAGCGTCAACACGTCCGACAGCAGCTGATCCAGCCGCTCGGCCCCGCGGATCACCCGCCCCAGCATGTCCCGGCTCGACTCGTTCAACGCGTCGTACTCTCGGTCTACGACCAGCCCGGAGAAGTTGCGGATCGCCCGGAGCGGCTCGCGCAGGTCGTGCGAAATGACATACAACAGCGCCTTGAGGTCCTTATTTCGCTGGGCCAATTCGCGCTGCACCATCGCGACGTCCGTCAGATCGACCGCCGAGCCGCCGACGTAGACCTCGCCTTTCACGTCCGTGTACGCGAAACGCGTGACCATCAGCGGCACGACGCGGCCGTTGATCGGTAGGTCCACGTGGATCGTCTGGGCCTCGGAGCCGGTCTCGGTCAGCAGGTTGACCTGGTGCGAGACAGATTCGAACACGTTGCCGGCCGCGGGGGGCAGCACGTCCTCGGGCCGCCGGCCGACGCAGTGCTCGGCCTTCACGCCGATCAACTGCTCGAACGCGGGGTTGATAAACACGTAGCAGCCGTCGCTGTCGACCGCCCACTTGACCGCCGGCGAGTTACGCATGAACGCGCTGAACCGCACGTTCATCGACCGGAGTTCGTTTTCCGCACGCTTGAGGTGCGTGATGTCCGTCGAGACCACGACGACGCCATCGATGTCCCCGGCCAAGTTTCGCGTCGGCATCTTGTCGGTCTGGACGTAGTGCAGCTTGCCGGTCTTGCTCGTCCACGACTCGACGACGCCGTGCACCGGCTTACCGGACTTGAGCACCTCGCGGTCGTCGCGTTCGATCATACCGACCAAGTCGTCGGGATACAGTTCGGACAGATGCTTGCCGACCATATCGTCGGGCGAGACCCCGGCGAGTTTCGCGGCCGCGTCGTTCGCCTGCAGGATGTGACCGTCCAGATCCTTGCGCCACACCATTGCGGGGAGGCGGTCGAGCACGGCCTGGGTCTCGCGCCGCGCGTGCTCGGCCTCTTCCATCGCGGCGTTCTTCTGTGCGTCTAACAGATCGCGATCCATCTCGCCGCCCAGGATCGCGGCTAAGAGTTCGACGAAGTCGCGGTCCTGAGGATCGAAGCCCCGACCCAGCGTGTCCCGACTCGCGAAACTCAGCGTGCCCCACACCTCGCCTTTCACCCGCACCGGCGTGCCGATGTACGACTCGTACGCGAAGGCTCGGTAGCAGGGGTGGCCCGCCAACGGCGTGTGCGCAGCGTGGCTGACATAAAACGTGTCGTCTGCTTCGAGCGTCTTCTCGCAGAACGTCTGCCCCAGCGCGAGCGTCTGCCCGACGCGCAGCGGCGTTCCCGACATCGCGCAGAGCGAGCGAACGTCGTAAGAGGTCCCCTTGATCCGCGAGATCACGCCGATATCCAGACCCAAACGACGGCAGCCGAGGGCGAGGATCTGGTCCAGCGTCTCGTCGAGCGTGCGCTCCGGGTTGCTTAGCACGCGCGTCAGCCCGGCGAGAACGGAAGCCAGCGCGGACTGGCCTTCGGGAGTTGTGACCTTGAAATCTCTCATGGACGCGTGGTCGTCTCGCCCGGCGGCCTCGGCGACGATCGCTTGGACCCAAGACGAGGCATTATAAGGTGAGCTAATTCCGTATAGGTTACCGGAAATTTATTAAGCCTTATTCATTATCGCACATTCTGGTGAACGAAGTAAGCCCGCGACAGATTTTCTAGCAGATAAGCGTCGGGATGAATCGACGCCACCCGACGCCCGATTCGCCGCGCCGACGGCTTAAATGGGCTATATTCACCGCTTCACGAAGGAGGCGACCCTCTCCCCGCCTCGACACGGAGCCAAACCGCCATGTCCAGTCCCGCCACGACACCCCCGGCCGCACTCAGCCGGCTGAGCATCATGATGTTCCTGCAATTTTTCGTCTGGGGGTCTTGGTTCGCGACGCTCGGATTGGCCATGGGTGCCGAGGGCTTCTCGCTGGCGAGCATCGGCGGGGCCTACGAGAGCGCTCCGATCGCCGCGATCTTCGCGCCGCTGTTCCTCGGGTTGGTCGCGGACCGCTTTTTTCCGTCCGAGAAGGTGTTCGGCGTGCTGATGCTGGTCGGCGGCGGACTGATGTGCGCGGTGGCCACGATCGCTCCGCAGGGCGAAGACAGCGCCAAGACCATGATCTGGCTGCTCATCGCTTACATGCTCTGCTACATGCCGACCCTCGGGCTGGGCAACTCCATCACGTTCACGCACCTGCCGCAAGAGCAATTCCCCAAAGCCCGAGTCTGGGGCACGATCGGCTGGATCGCCTCGGGCCTGGCCCTCGGTGCCGTCGGCTGGTCCGCGTCCCTCAACATGTTCTGGGTCGCCGCGGTCGGCACGCTGGTCTTGGGTGTCTATTGCTTCACGCTGCCCAACACCCCCGCGCCCGCGAAAGATAAGCCCCTGGACATCGGCTCGCTGCTCATGCTCGACGCGCTCAAACTCCTCAAGAGCCCGGCGTTTTTCGTCTTCGCCATCTGCTCGTTTCTCATCTGCATCCCGCTCGGCTACTACTACGGGCAAACCGCGCCCTACCTCGGCGCCGCCGGGTTCCAAGAGGCCGCCGCGACCATGACCATCGGGCAGATGTCCGAGATCATCTTCATGCTGCTGATCCCGTTCTTCTTCCGAAAACTCGGCGTGAAGATGATGATCCTCATCGGCATGGGCTGCTGGGTGCTGCGCTACGTGCTCTTCGCGATGGGCGCACCGGACCAGGTGTACTGGATGCTCCTCGCCGGCGTCGCGCTGCACGGCATCTGCTACGACTTTTTCTTCGTCACCGGCTTCATCTACACCGACAAGAAAGCGCCCGCCGAGATTCGCGGACAAGCGCAGTCGCTGCTGGTGTTTCTGACGCAGGGGCTCGGGATGTTCGTCGGCCTACGCATGGCGTTCGGGCTCAATGTCCCCTTTACGAAGACGCCGATCCCCAACAGCTACGGCGACTATGGCGTGCCCGCGGAAGACCACGCCGAGCTCGTCGGCCAGATCACGACGCTCCGCGGCGAACAGGACAAGAGCTTCTTCGACAGTCTGCTGGGCATGTTCAATCAGGGCTACCCCGAAGGCACCGACCCCGCGCTGATCGAATCGGCGATGGAGGGCTGGAAAAACTATTGGCTGTTCCCCGCGGGGATGGCGGCGGTCATCATGGTGATCTTCGCCGTTGCGTTCTGGGACAAGGTCAAGCGCGATGATGTCGGCGTCGAAGAAGCGGTCCCCGAGGAAGCGCCGCCTGCGTAATGGTTCGCGCTCGCGGGTATCTCTGTCGTGTAGCGGGCGACGCCGTGCTGATTGAACCACTCAAACCCTTGGAGCCTGATATGAAACGACGCGAATTTCTTGCCACTTCAGCCGCGGCCGCCGCTGCGCTCGGCGCGACCGCCGCCGCGAACGCCGACGACCACGCCGACAAAAAGGACCACGGCGGCAAGTTCAAGCTCAAGTACGCGCCCAGCCCCGGCCAGTTCAAGCACCACGCCGGCGACGACTACCTCGACCAGATCCAGTTCGCCGCGGACCAGGGCTTCCGCGGCTGGGAGGACAACGGCCTGCCGCGTCGCGATCCGAAACTGCAAGAGGCCGTCGGCAAGAAACTCGCGGACAACGGCATGACCATGGGCGTCTTCGTCTCCGTCTCCGCCGACATGGCGATGAACGCTAACAAGGAAACGCGCGACAAGCTGACCGAGCGCATGACCGGCATGCTCGATGTCGCCAAGCGATGCGGCGCGAAGTGGACGACCGTCGTCCCCGGCGCGGTCACGCAGAAAATCCACATGGACTACCAGACCGCCAACGTCATCGACAACCTCCGCGCGCTGAGCGAGGTCTGCGAGCCCAGCGGCCTGATTATGGTGCTCGAGCCGTTGAACTGGTGGGCGAATCATCCGGGGCGTTTTCTCCAGGAAATCCCCCAGGCCTAC
Organism: Phycisphaeraceae bacterium; assembly: GCA_049605275.1. Classification (GTDB taxonomy): domain Bacteria; phylum Planctomycetota; class Phycisphaerae; order Phycisphaerales; family Phycisphaeraceae; genus JAHQVV01. Next base: position 367 of record JBMYUK010000002.1, on the reverse strand, counting down.
TCGATCTGCAAGGCCGTGGGCAGCCCGTCCTGCAAGATTCTCGACGACCTCTACCACCAGCAGATCACCGAGGGGAACCTCATCCCGAACCTCGATGCGGCTTGGGACGAGATCGCGTACTTCCAGATCGGCGACAATCCCGGACGCAGGGAGCCGACCACGGGAGAGATCAACTATGGGAACGTCTTCCAGCACATCTGGGACCGCGGCTTCCGGGGCATTCTGGGGATGGAGCACGGGAACGCGCACCCGGGTGCAGAGGGTGAGCGCGCGGTGATCGACGCCTATCGCAGCGTCGATGCGATGAGTGGATGATGCCTGACCGACCCTGATCGTCGCGGACGGACCGGCTGGATCTCAGTAGTGC
>JBMYUK010000001.1:0-26939 GCA_049605275.1 Phycisphaeraceae bacterium | reverse complement strand
GCCTGCTGTTGCGGAGCGGTGCGTGGCCGTCCGCAACGGTAAGACAAGTATCGAGTCGGTCGAAAGGGCCGAGCGGAAGCTGAGATCGATGAGTCGCGATGTCGTTTAACAGTTTTACTTTTGCGATCTTTTTTGTCACGGTCTACGGGCTTTACATGCTTGCGAGACGCAGCTATCGCGCGCAAAACGCGATGCTGCTCGCGGCGAGTTACGTGTTCTACGGCTGGTGGGATTGGCGATTCTGCGGCTTGCTCGCCGCTTCGACGGTGATCGATTACTGCGTCGGCCGGGCCATGCACGCGACGGACGCCGAGCGTCGGCGAAAGTGGCTGCTTTATCTATCGCTGGCGGCAAACCTTGGCATGCTCGGGTTTTTCAAGTACTTCGACTTCTTCGCCGAGTCGGTGCGGTCGGGACTCGAATCGCTGGGCATGCAGGCCAATCCCGTCTTGCTCGAGGTCGTCTTGCCCGTCGGTATCTCGTTTTACACCTTCCAGACGCTGAGCTACACGATCGATATCTATCGACGCAAGCTCGAGCCGACGCGCGACTTTATGGCCTTCGCGTTATTCGTCTCCTTCTTCCCGCAACTGGTCGCCGGTCCGATCGAGCGCGCGTCGCACCTCCTGCCGCAGATGCTTCGGCCCCGGCGCGTGCACCTGACCGAGGCCCACGCCGGGCTGTATCTGATCCTGTGGGGCCTGTTCAAGAAGATCGTGATCGCGGACAATATGGCTCCGCTTTGCAACGACGTCTACAACCACTACTGGGAGTATCGCGGCCTGAGTCTCATCGTCGCGACGGCGGCGTTCGCGTTTCAGATCTACTGCGACTTCTCGGCTTACTCGAACATCGCGCGCGGCTGCGGCAAGCTGCTGGGCTTCGATCTCATGGTCAACTTCCGCCTGCCCTACTTCGCGGTGAGCCCGAGCGACTTCTGGCGGCGTTGGCACATCTCGCTTTCGACCTGGCTTCGCGACTATCTGTACATCCCGCTCGGCGGCAACCGCGGCGGCCGATGGAACACGCAGCGGAATCTGATGGTCACCATGCTGCTCGGCGGATTGTGGCACGGCGCGTCTTGGAACTTCGTCTTGTGGGGGTTATTCCACGGCCTGATCCTCGCGGTCTATCGCGTGGCGGATAAGCGACCGATCGATGCGCCGGTGCGGACGGCCGGCGACTATGTGAACTATCTCGTTCGCGTCGGGATCATGCTGGTACTGACGCTGATCGGATGGGTGCTTTTCCGTGCGACGGGCGTCTTCGACGAGAGCGGGCAGATCGTGCGCGGCTCGCTCGATCAGATCGCTCATATCCTGACGGCGTGGGCGACGCTCGACGGGCTTGGCCAGGGCCTGCGCATGGGGTACAAGGTCTTCTTCTACGCCGCGCCGCTGATTGTGGTGCAAGTCGCGCAGTATCGCAGCCGCGACATGATGATTATGACGAGGCTGCCGGCGGTCTTGCTCGGCGTGTGGTACGGGCTGCTGATCGCGGCGATCTTCGTGCTCGGCGCGCGCGATCCGGTGGAGTTCATTTACTTCCAGTTCTGACCGATTTGATGGTGCAGAGAAACGCACAATGACCCAACCCAAGGGCTACAACCCGGACGAGACGCACGTCGAAGACGGCTTGCCGCGCGAGCGGCTGCGGGCCGTGCGACCGAGGACGCTGGTCATTGAGTGGGTGATCGCGCTCGGTGTTCTGCTTGCGATCAACTTCGCGGCGTTTGCGCTGCTCGATCGATTCGACCCGAATCGCTTTCGCGTGCAGGTCGAGGTCAAGTATGACCGACTCGAGACGGCGGGCGCGAAGTATGACAGCTTGATCCTCGGTGACTCGACGCCGAATCAGGGAATCATGCCGTCCGTCCTGGGTAAGCGTGTCGGTGGTGCCTGGCTGAATCTCGCGACGGTGGCCGACCTGCAAGCGGTCAACGGGGCGTGGATGCTCGGTCGATACATCGATGCGTATGGCCCGCCGAAGCGCGTGATTCTTTGCCACGTGCCGGAGATGTGGCGTCGCGATCTGGACCCCGCCGCTTTCGTGCAGACGCCGTTTAGTATCGGGCAGTTCGACGAGTTGGATCCGCCGTTGAATTTCGCTTGGGACGATCGGTTGTGGGGCGCGGTCACGCGGTACGCGCCGATTTACAGCAAGAACACGAGCCTGACCGAGTTTGCGATGAAGCCTTGGGCGCTGCGTGATTTGCGGGAGGATTTTCAGGCCGATGGTTTCATGGCGGTCGAGGGCATGACCAGCGAATGGGCCGAATCGATCGAGCGTGCGGCTCAGAGTCATGCCGAGAAGCCCTACGCGTTGTCCGAGCATAATCGCGTCGCGATGGAGCGGATGATCGAGATGGCGGAAACGCACGGTTTTGATTTGTATTTGTTGCCCGGATCGGTGTCCGAGGCGCTCGCCGCTTCGCCGGGGTATCGGCACAACTTCGTCGGCATGATGGCGGACTATCAGCGATGGGCGGCGTCTAGCGACCGCGTCGTGCTGTTGTCGGATCGGATGCAGGCTTTCCCGGATGAGATGATGTATGACGAGGACCACGTCAACGTGTTGGGCGCGCAGGCGTGGAGCGAGCGTGCCGCGGCCTATCTCGCTGAAGTGATCGATGCGAGCGCGATCGAGGAAGTGACGCCATGAGCGAGTGGACCGGCCCCGCGCAACTCGGTGAATCGATGGCGTCGCGGCGAGCTAAGTGGTTGGCGATCGCGGTGATCGTTTTCGCGACCGTGATCGGCGGCGGGCTTCGCTTGCACGATCTCGGCGGGGGGGGCGTCTGGTTCGATGAACTGTACACGATCCGCGATGTTTCGCCGGAGAACACGGGTTATTCGCCGACGCGTTGGCTGGGCTACCAGCCGACCAAGTGGCTGCTGGCGGCGCAAGGCGTGGAGCCGAGCGCGATCCCCGGCGAGCGTTACGATCTTTATCAATCGCTGGGCATCACCACGCAGAAGGCTCGACTGGCGTCTTGCCTGATCGGGCTTTTTATGATTCCGCTGTTTGGTTGGGCGGCGTGGCGGCCGTTGGGCCCGGCGGTGGCGGCGATGCTCGCGGTGCTGGTGGCGCTGTGCGTGTGGAACGTGTCGTGGTCGCAGGTCGCGCGTTTTTACACGCAGGTCGGGCTGTTCGGCGGGCTCGCGATCCTGTTTTATCTCGACGCGATCAAGACCGGTTGCCGATGGCGTTTTGCGGCGAGCACGGTGCTGGTCGTCTTGGCGTATCTGACGCACCCCCCGGCGATCACGATCGGTGGGGCGCTCGCGCTCGACGGTCTGGTTCAATTGATCCGTCGTCGGCCGACGGGCTATCGCGTTTGGGGGTGGTCGTGGGCGTTGGCTTCGATGGCGGTGTGCATCGCGATCTTGATCTACGAGCGCGTGAACGAGAAGCGTGGCTACGACACGTTTGTCGGCGGGCAGGCGATGCAATCGCACAGCGTGCCGGACATCGTGGTTTACTTGTTCATCATGTTGACGCCGGTGCTCGCTTTTGCGGCGCTGGTTGGACTGGTCGCGGGGCGCAGGCACCGAGCGGTGTGGGTGCTGGGGTACGCGGCGTTGATCCCGGTCGTTGTCATCGCGGCGGTCTCGGTGAGCGGCGGGTTCTCGCACTACCGCTACACGTATGTGTCGATGATCGGATGGTTGGGCCTCGCGGCGGTCGGCGTGTGGTACTTGAGCGTGGCGCTGCGTGATCGGGTTGGGCCGATGTTGGCGTGGTCGCCCGCGGCGTTGTTGGTGGTGGGCATGATGCCGCAACTCGGCAGCTATCTCACGACGGGCAATCGCTTTGTCGAGCCGTTCCACCTGGCGTGGGCGGCGGTGGGCGAGCGGATCGAGCCCGGCGACGCGGTTTTTTCCGAGCGGACCGAGATCGCGGAGTATTACCTGCAGCGCGACGACGTTTTGGACCTGCCCGGTGCGCTCGACCTCATCGATGAGCAGGCGGCGGGTCGGCGGGCCTGGCTGGTTCGGCTGTCGGCGAGTTCGACGGGGCGTCGGCACTGGCCGCTGTCTTCGGCCGATCGGATGCAACTGATCGATCGCGGCGTCAACGCGGTCTGGCTGCCGTATCGCGAGGTGTCGGTGTACTTGCTTTCGCCGCCGGAGCCCGAGATGCAGGAAGATTTCGAGGAGGCTCGGCCATGAGTTCGACAGGCTCCACCAACACGGCAGAGGCACCGTCGATCCCGCGCGTCGCGATTAGCGGGGTGGCGTTCGACGTTGTGACGCTGGACCAGTCGGTCGAGCGCGTGGTGCAGGCGGCTTCCGCGGGCCGAGGCGGATGGGTGATCACCGCCAATCTCGACCACCTCCGCCGCGCTCACCGCGATGCGGACTACAAGGCGATGCTCGGCGAGGCGGAGGTCGTCGTCGCCGACGGCATGCCCATTATCTGGGCAAGTCGGGTGCAGGGCTGCCCACTTCCCGAGCGTGTCGCGGGCTCGTCGATGATCGTTCCGCTATCCGACGCGGCGGCTCGGCGAGGCCTGCGGGTCTTTTTACTGGGGGGAAACCCCGGTGTCGCGGATCAAGCGGCGGCGGTGCTTTGTGATCGCTGCCCCGGTCTCGTGATCGCGGGAACCGATTGCCCGCCGATGGGTTTTGAGTCGGATCCTTGGTACATGGAGCGACTCAAAGACTCGATCGTTAGCTCTGAACCTCACTTGATTTACGTTGCGCTCGGCTCGCCGAAGCAGGAGCGTTTGATCCGCCAGATCCGCTCGATTGCGCCGGGCGCCTGGTGGCTGGGCATCGGGATCAGTCTGAGCTTTTTGACCGGCGATGTGCAGCGTGCCCCTTTATGGATGCAGCGGCTTGGGCTAGAATGGGTGCATCGCCTTGTGCAGGAGCCGCGCCGTTTGGCCAAGCGATATTTGGTTGATGGCCTGCCGTTTGCAGTTGTGCTCATGCTTGGCGGGCTGCGAGCCCGTCTGAAGGGGTCGCGTTCGGTGGCTTAGCGGCTGGTTTTTATGGGTCTGCGTTAACGGGTGAGTGTCCGATGCGTCTAAACCCTTAACCGTGTCTCGGAATTTTACGACACTACGGATAGCCCTTGTCGTCGTTGGAGTGATATGAAGGGCGTCGGCGGCACCGACGTCGGGATGAGAAGTGGGACCAGGCATGAACTTTCGGATCGCAGAACACGGTGTCGAGCCGCGTCAAGCCGCCCCCGTGCGTCGCCCGCTGTCGGCGCTACGCGCGGTCGTACTGTTGGCTGGCGAGGTCCGTGCTAACACGCTTCGCAAGACGACGGGGCGGGCGTCGCCGAGTCTTCCGGTGGGTGCCAACCGATCGGTTCTCGACTGCTGGCGGGAGCAACTGATTACCTTGGCCGAGACGCTCGGCATCGAGCAGTTGCCCGTCCGCGTCTTGATCAGCCGAAACAGCGGGCTGACGCCGAGGACCGAGCGCTTCGGCCCGGTGCTGATGAGCATCGAGTACGACCCGTCCTCGTTCCGCGGCACGGCGGGCCTACTCAGCGACATCGCGCGGGCCTACGAAGACGACGACCAACTCTTAGTCACCAGCGCGGGTCAGATCCTCTTTGAACCGTTGATCCGCGTCGCGATGGACCTCTACTCGGCCGGCGGCGACTTTACCCTCGGCGTCGATCCCGGCGGCATGCCCAGCGGCCTCATGCTCTTCCGGTGCGGATGCATGCGTTCGATCAACCCCGTCGGCTTCTGCGATCTCAACGAGCAGGCCCTGCCCGATCTCGCGAAAGATCACGAGGTGACGATCGCCCGCTTCGCGTCCCCGGCCGCGATGTCCGTGCGGACCTTGCCGAGCTACATCAATGCCTTGCGTCTGTACCATCGGCACGCGTCGGGGCGGTGCGACCTCGATCATCCGTTCGAAGAGCAGTGGCGGCCGACCTTCGGCATCGTCGAGCCCGGTGCGTCGGTGGGACGCGCGGTCGTGGTCCACGATTCGGTCGTCCTGGCCGGGGCGCGGATCGAGACGGGCGCGGTGCTGGTGCGCAGCGTGATCTGTCCGGGCGCAGTGGTCGGGCGTGATGTCCACGTCGTCGATCAAGTGGTCTCGGGCAGCGGGGCCGCGGCGCATTGAAGGTTGAGTTGGGCTGGCCCCAACGCGGCGAGGATGAGGCGTTGAGATGGGATACCACACGCAGGCGGCAAAGACGCTTTCACGCAACGGCTGGCGGCCGCGTCACGGCGTGATGCTGTTGGTCGGGTTGACCGCGGCGTTCATCGCGACTTGGCCGGCGTGGGTCGAGATGGCTTACGCAGCCGTGCGATACGACAACGCACGCACCAGCATCCTCGTGATCCCCATCGTCGCCTGGCTGGTTTGGGTCCGACGGGCTCGGTTTCGCTTCGTCCGGCCGGGCGGGACCGCGCTGGGCTGGATCGTCCTGATTGCGGGCGTTCAATTTTATGTGATGGGGCAATACGTGTACGGCCTGCGCTCGCCGTGGCACTTCGGGGCCGTGCTAATCGTCGCGGGCGTGATCCTTGCGTGCACGGGTAAATCGCTGTTCCAGCACTTCCGGCCGGCCTGGGCGATTTTGCCCCTGTTGGTCCCCGTGCCCGGCACGCTGACGGACCTGATTGCCAAGCCGATCCAGCTTTTTGAAGCCGAAGCAATCGCTGCGATTTATAGTCTTTTCGGCGTCTCGGTCGAGGTGCTATCGAGCCCAGGGGTCGGCCGAGTGGTCGTCGGCGACGCGGTGCTGAACATGGACATCGTCTGCAAGGGCTTGCCCACGATGTTGTCGCTGTTGTTGATCAGCTACGGCTTCGTGTTCAGCTCGCCGATGCGGCCGATCGTGCGAGCCGTGCTGCTGGTGATCGCGCCGGCGGTGGCGCTGGTCTGCAGCGCGATCGCGCTCGGCGGGACGCTTTGGCTCTATGATGGGCACTCGACGCTGCTGACCGCGGACCTGATCCGGGCGTTTTCCGAGTGGGCGACGCTGCTGATCGCTTTCCTGTTGATCGCGGGTTCGCTGCGTTTGCTGGTTTGGGCATCGGTGCCGGTGCACCAGTACCACCTGGCCTCGACCTCGCCGTGACGCGTCGAGACGCGGGGTGGCCGATAACCCAACCGCGTGAGGACTTGGTTTGGGGCTATTAACCGGGTCCGTGAGCCAGCCGATATCGAATGAGAGGCCTCGCGAGCGTCGCGTAGCCGGATGAGTCGTTGGGCGAGGGCTGATCTTCCGCCAATCGATTCAGGGAACGAACTCAAACGGGTACAATGATGATCCGTCAAGACCGGCCCCTGCGGGCAAGAGGCGGGAGCGAGACCTCGATGCGAGACGATTACAACACCGCCGCCGACGACCCCTTTTCCGAAATCGAGCAGACCGAATCGTCCGCACGACGGATGGTTTTGCTGAATCTGCTGCGCGGCCGGTGGCACTGGGCGATCTTGCTTTCGACGGTCCTCGCGGCGGCGGGGGGATACCTCGGCTACAACAGCCAGAACCCGGAGTATCAGACCTGGTCGAAGATCACCATCAAGCCGGATTACATCCTCTCGGTCAACGTCAAAGACCTCACATTGTACGAGGAATACACCAACTTTGTCCGCGGCGAAGTCAGCCGGCTGACCTCTTCCGAAGTGATCGCCGAGGCGATGCAGAAGCCCGAGTGGCAGGACGCGGTTCGCGAGGCGGGCGAGGAATACGCCTCGATGAGCGTGGATGAATTCGAAGACAGCCTGTCTGTCTTCATGCCCGAGGCCGACGAACAAGACGTCATCTGGGGTTTTTCGAGCGAGAACCCGCTGATCGCACAAGCCGGGGTCAACACCCTGCTCGAAGCCTACCGAGAGGAGCGCAAGGCCAGCACGACCGCGCAGATCGACGACAACACGCAGTTGCTCATCGATCGCCGGCAGGAACTCGAACGCAAAGAACGCCTCATCAACGAGCGCAAGCGTCTGGTCATCCCGGACGATGAGTATCTCATGATTAAGACCCGCCTGAGTTCCAAGCTCGGCGAGCTCGCCAACATGGAGTTCAAGCTCAGCGAGCTGGACCTGATCCTCGATCCGTTTCTCAAAGCCGGCGAGAACGGCGAAGACCTGCCGCTCGAAGAGCTCATGCTCCAAGACCCGGAGATGCAGGCGCTGCTCGAACAGAAAGAAGAGCTCCAGGAAGACTACGCGTTTTTGACCGAAGAGCTCGGCCGCGGCGAAACCATGCCCGACGTCGTCCGCGTCCGTCGGCTGCTCAACAGAATCGATCGGCAGATCGTCGATCTCGAAGCGGTCTGGCTCGCCAAAGACGCCGAGGCCGAGCGCCCCTTGCCCGATGGCGTGATGGACTTGCTCGCCCAGCGTGACGCACTGCTGCTGAAAATCCAGGACCTGCAGGCGCTCACGAACGACATGGCCTCGCGCATCGCCGCGGTCGAAGAAGAGGAATACGAACTCGCGCAGGTGCGCGACGCCCTGCGCGACATCAACGATGAGATCGAGCAGTTCGGTGTGACCGGTTCGCTGCTCGCACGCAACGAAGACGTCACCCGCGTCATCATCGGCGACCCGGTCGACCTGCCGAGGACGCCTTACAACTCAGGCAAGCGCAATCAGCTCGCGGGCATCGGCGGCATGTGCGGCTTCGGCACGGGCTTCGGCCTTGTCATGCTGATCGGGCTGTTCGATCGCCGGCTTCGACACGTCTCCGACACCGCATCGGACCTGCCCGACGCCAACGTGCTCGGCATCCTCCCGACGCTCCCGGCCGACCTCAAGAACCCCGAAGAGGCCGAGACCGCTGCGCACTGCGTCCACCACATCCGAACGCTCCTGCAAATCGGCGGAAGCAACCGCGTCTTCTCGGTCACCAGCCCCGAGGCCGGGTCGGGCAAGAGCTCGCTCGCGACCGCGCTGGGGATGTCCTTCGCCACCGCCGGCTCGCGTACGCTGGTGATCGATGCGGACCTCGTCGGCGCGGGCCTCTCGCGTCGCATGGGCGCGGTGGTTCACGAATCGCTCGACAACGTGATTCGGCAGCGCGGCATGATGGACGAGGCCGAGCTCGCCCGGGCGCAAACCCTCGCGACGTCGCAGAACGCCCCGCTCGAAGAGGTCCTCCTGCGCGAAAACCTGATGAGCGAAGAGCAGCTCGACACCGCCAAACGCCTGCAGCTCGACACGTCGCTGGGCTTACTCAACGCCTGCGTGCCCGGTCGGCTGCGATCCTGTGTTGCGAGCACGGAGATCGACAACTTCTTCATCGTGCCCGTCGGCAAGGCACGCCCCTCGGACGCCAGCCGACTCTCGCCCGCCGCGATCCGCGAGTTGGTGCGTCAAGCCCGCGAGTCCTTCGACATCGTTCTGGTCGACACCGGCCCGGTCCTCGGTTCGCTCGAAGCGTCGATCGTCGCGGCCGAGTCCGACGCGACGGTCCTCATCGTCTCGCGCGGCGACCAGCGCAGCATCGCTACGCGTTCGCTCGAGCAGCTACGCTCGGTCCGCGCTCAGATCGCGGGCGTCGTGTTCAACCACGCCCTCGACAGCGACTTGGCTCACACGTCCTACGCCTCCTTGGTGTCCCAAGAGCGACGCCCGGATCGCAGCACCCGTGCCCGCAAGCTCGATAAGACACGCAGCGCTCGACTCGGTCCGCTCGGCACCGCGGTCGCCAGCTACACCGACGACGAGCCCGACGCCCGCAACGGTCATGCCGTCTCGACCAATGGCGATCGCAACGGGTACGATCACGCCGACTGACGACCGATCCCCCGGACGGCAAGCGTTCAACGATGACGACCGCCACCAAGCCATCCTCCGCACGCCTCGACGCAGGTCACGAGCAGCCCACCGTCTGGGGCCTCGACGCGGTGATGCTGCACGATCGTTTCTGGGCGGCGCGCGGCGTACAGGTCGTTCGACAAGGCGAGCCTTCCGAGATCGTCAAGCACGCAGAGTTGTATTTGCTGGTCGATCGCGACTCGCTGTCGATCTTCCGACTCGGCCGACTGATCGACACCCTGAGCTGGCTCAAGCCGCAGGTGCTCTTCGCCCGGATCCACGACACGCACGACCCGGGTTACCAGGAGCGCGTCCTCACCGATAGCAACGATCAGTTCGTCGGCTTCGAGCGGATGTACCGGCAGATGGACTTTCGCCTCGGCCGCGTCGCCGTGACCGCGAGCGAAGAGATCGCGATCCGCTGGCAGACCGCCGATCAGCCGCGCTCCGCCTGGCGACAACTGCGACGCTCCATCCCGCCGCACCAACGCACGACGATCTCTGTCGACGGCTGCGTCTACAACCGCTTGGAAGACAGACAGGTCAACGAGTTCGTTCACGAGTTGATCCAGCTCTGGCGTCGCCCCGACGCGACCATCGGCCGAGCCCAGCGCTTGACCGGCGACGTGTGGAGCGACAGCTCGGGCGCCGTCGAGCACGACACCCGGTTCGTCGGGCCGGTGTGGATCGGAACCGGCCGCGAGTTGGAGGGCATCGAAAGCATCGTCGGGCCCGCCGTGCTCTGGGACAAGCCCGAGCTCAGGCCCAACGTCGAGCGTCTCGAATGGCACGCGATCGAGCCGACCGAAAACGTGATCGACAGCGACCGAAGCACCACCCGCCGATCGCTGTATCGCGCGACTAAGCGGCTCTTCGATATCGCTTTCGCGCTCGTGTTTCTCGCGATCACGCTGCCGCTCTATCCGTTATTGATGCTGGCGATCTATCTCGAAGACGGTCGGCCGTTCTTTTTCGCACACCGGCGCGAATCGATGGGCGGCAAAGAGTTTCCCTGTCTCAAGTTCCGCACGATGTACAACAATGCTGACGAGCTCAAGCAGCAACTCCTGCAAGAGAACCAGGCCGACGGACCGCAGTTCTACATCGAGAACGACCCGCGCATCACCCGCACGGGACGATTCATGCGTAAAGCCAACATCGACGAGTTTCCGCAGTTCTTCAACGTGCTGCTCGGCCACATGTCGATCGTCGGTCCCCGGCCCAGCCCGTACAAAGAAAACCAATACAGCCCCGCCTGGCGCGAGGCCCGGCTCTCTGTGCGCCCAGGCATCACCGGTCTCTGGCAGGTCAAGCGCTCCCGTGAGCCCGGCAAAGACTTCCAGGAGTGGATCCGCTACGACATCCGCTACGTCGAAAACGCATCGTGGAAAATGGACCTCTACGTGTTGTACCGCACCGCGCTGATGTTCGCGGGCAAGTAGGTTTCGCGAAAACCTCGATCGCCCCGAGCGTCAACTCAGCCAGACCCATATCAGGAACGCCTGCAGCGCGAGCAGCCCGGCCGCGAGCACGGCAACGCCCGCGGGCCGGTCACCCAGGATCGAGCGAAACGAGCGCGTAGGCGGCAGTGGGATCAGCGCGAGTTGAGCTTCGCCGGCGGCGGGGCAATGGTCGGGCGCGATGCCCCGTCGCGCGCGGTCCTGCACGATCGCGAGAATCAGCGAGCAATCGAACGGCGTCAGACCCATCGACTTGCCCATCGCCATGAGCGACTCGCGTTTAACCGGGGGCAATATGTCGCCTTCGAGTACCCGGGCGGTGCTCACCGCGAGCACCCATCGCGGGTCCGTCGCGCTTCGGATCGGCGTGGGGTTGGTCGTCGGCGGACGCATGTCGGGTGCCGATGCACCGACGAGCCGCAGCCTGCCGGGCGCTCCAGCGATCGAAGAACGACTCGTCCCGAGCGTTTTTCCGCGGCGCGTAGCGCGGTTACTCGATGCGCGATCGCCGGACGAGCGTAGCGATGCCAACCGCTTGGTCGAATCGAACTCGGGGGTGTTTCGTCTCATGGGTCGCGGTCCAACCCCGTAAACCTATCACATAAATCGCCCGCGCCAAGGACTGCTGAACAGATTCGATCGAACTTCTCGAAACCCGAAAGCGGTCAGAGCTGCGGCAGCACGACTCGCCCTTCGAGTTCGTCCGTCGGGCGGGCGATCAGATCGTATCCGTCTGAATCGACGATCTGACACCGCACCAATTCGCCCGGCGCGAGGTCGGACTTGGCATCCACATAAGTCGTCGCATCGATGTCGGGTGCCTGCTGGTAGGTGCGCCCTGCAAAACGCGTCATCGGGGCGTTGATGCCTTCGTATTCGACCTCCGCGTAAGCGTCGTCGATGAGCACGTCGAACGCTCGACCTTCGTCCGCCATCTGCTCGTTGCGTGCGAAGACGACCGCCTGCTGCGTCGACATCAATTCGTCGATGCGCGACTGAATGATGTCGTCCGGGATCGCGCCGCCTTTGTCGAACGCGGCGCCGGCTTTCGTGCCCGGCTCGCGCGAGTACGGGAAGACGCCCATGTTCTCGAAGCCGAAGTTGCGCACAAAGTCGACCAGTTCGCGGTGCTGGGCGTCGGTCTCGCCCGGGTAGCCGGAGATGAATGTCGTGCGGATGACCATGCCCGGGATGCGATCGCGCAGCTTCCCGAGCAGCGTCTCGATGAGTTTGCGCGAGGTCTTACGCCGCATGTTGTCGAGCACCTGGTCGTTGATGTGCTGCAGCGGCATATCGATGTACGGTAAGACGTGCGGCAGGTCCGCGATCGTATCGATCATCTCGTCGGTGAAGCACGACGGATAGGCGTACATCAGTCGGAGCCAGGCCCCGCCGAACTGCGCCGCGAGTCGATCCAACTCGGCGAGCATCCCCGACAGCCCGGTCCCGTAGCCGATGTCTTCGCCGAAGCTGGTGGTGTCCTGGCCGATCAGCGAGAGCTCGAACGCGCCGTCGTGAAGCAGTTCGGTCGCCTCGCTGAGGATGCGATCGACGGGTTTGCTGCGCATGCGTCCGCGGATCGACGGGATCGTGCAGAACGCGCAGCCCTGATTGCAACCCTCTGAGATGCGCAGGTAGGCGTAGTGGCGGGGGGTCAGACGCAGGCGGGCGTGGTCGTCCTCGAAGTAGCCGAGCTCGTTGCCCCCGGCGATCGCGCGATTCTGCTTGGCGATCGTCGCGTTCGAGGCGATCGAGCTATAGACGGGCAGCTCGATCGAGGTCTCTTTGAGCGCCTGATTGGCCGCGATCACGTCGCGCGGGCCTCGGACCGCGGCGACGATCCGATCGCGATCGAAGACGCCCACCATCGCGTCGATGTCCGGGCACCATTCGAGCATCTTGGCTTTGTGCCGCTGCACCAGACAACCCGCCACGACGACGCGCTTGATCTTGCCTCGCTTTTTTAGCTCGGCCGCCTGATTGATTTCATCGATCGATTCGATCTTGGACGCTTCGAGAAACCCACAGGTGTTGATGACGACCGCGTCGGCCTCGCCTTCGTCCATCAGGTCGGCAGGGATCGGGGTGATCCCGTCTTCCGCCAGCAGGCCGAGCATCTTCTCCGAGTCCACGAGGTTCTTCGGACAGCCCAGGGAGACGAAGGCGACGGAGTTGATCTGCGACTTTTGGGGTGCGGTGTGCATAGCCGCTTATTGTATCCCACTTGATCCAGCGGGAGTGCGCTGCGTCACTTGCGGAGCGGGGGTTTGGTCCGGGCTGGCTCCGTGGCCGTGGTCGTGGTGCTTCATCTCGAAGTGTGCGATGGCGTAAGCGATCGCGAGGCCGAGGACCAGCGCGGCGGTCAGCGTGACCTTGTCGTGCTGATGGAAGTGGAGTTCGGGCAGGACATCGGATAGCGCGATGCAGAGGAACACGCCCGCCGTGAAGGCCAGCGCGTTGCCGACGATCATCGAGTGGGCGTCGTGCTCATCGGCGAAGTTGAGCATGAAGATCGCGGCGCCGACGGGCACCGCGAGCGCGAAGAGGCCGTTGATGATGTGCCCGGCCTTGCGCGACCAGCCCGTCGTGGCGACGAGCGCCAAGAGCGTCATCGAGTCGAACGGCTTGTGCAAGAGGATCACCAGGAACAACGCGAACCCTGGCAGCGCGTGCTCCCGCTCGGAGGTCATCGACGCGCCCAGCGCGACGCCGGCGATCAGCGAGTGGAGGATCAGCCCGATCGCGGCGCCGGACCACGACAGGCCCGGCTTGTGTTCGTAGTGCGGCACTTCTTCGCTCGATTCGTCGCAAGCGAGTGCGTCGGCGGGATCGTCATCGTGGGCGTGGCTGTGGTTGTGGCTGTGTTGCGGCGCGTGCTCGTGGGCGCTGGGGGGATGGCTGGGCAGGTCGTGCTGATGGAAGTGGAAAAACCGTTCGAGCAGGAACATGGCGAGCACGCCCGCGACGGCCCAGATCATGAGTTGTTGAAACGGGTTGCCCGACATGTTGGCGTGAGGCAGCATGTGCAAGAGCGCGATGCCGAGCATAAATCCGCCGATGAGCGAGTTGGCGATTTGCAAGCGCTTGTGCGTCAGCCGAACGTGCAGGGGGATCCATCCGCCGAGCAGGGACGCGGCGACGATGAGCACGCAGTAGATCGCGAGGGTTGCGATGAGGGTCATGGCGGGGTCGGCTCGACGGGAGTTGGATTATGCGGCCGGCCCGTTCGAATGGCAAGCGATTAATCTGAAACGGGGACTTTATCGGGTCTGCGAAGCGGGGGATTGCGCTTGTTGCTGCGAAGCGGGTTAAGGACTTGATCCCGCGTGCCGATGCGGGTAAAACATAGGTATGCGGGAGGATCGTCTCACCCGCATGACCCCTTTCCATCTGATGGGCGGCCGCTTGGACGATGCGATCCGAGCGTCGCGATAGGCGGGACGATTCCGCCTGCATCGGGTACGCATTCACAGGCAAAGGCCTTCGACGGATGTCGAGTGTCACCTGAGATTCGGGGTGGGGGGACGATGACGGTACGTCGTCGAATTCTTAGCGTCGCGTTTCTTGCTCGTCTACTTTCCGACGGCCATGTTGAACGCGATACCGGTATGAGCGGCCGATGGTCTCATCGCCGAAGTCCGGATTTTCTTCACCAGGCAGGACTTCGATGTCCGGTGCCGCGAGTGACCCAGGCATGAGCCAAGACAACACGGAACAGGAAAAGGACACCCCGACCAAGGTCGAGGCCGACGCCGCTGCGCCGACCGCCACCGAGGATCAGCCCCAGCCCGGCGACGCCGACGGCAACACCGCGCCGAGCGGCGACGCTTCGCCCGACGAGCAGGACGGCGAGTCGAAGCCGAAGAAGCGACGCCGCCGCCGACGCAGGAAGAATAAGTCCGGCGGGGCGGAGAATCAGGACGATGCGAACGCGGGTGAGGCCGGCGGAAACGCTGAACCCGAGCCCGAGCAGATCGTCACCGGCATC
Organism: Phycisphaeraceae bacterium; assembly: GCA_049605275.1. GTDB lineage: Bacteria > Planctomycetota > Phycisphaerae > Phycisphaerales > Phycisphaeraceae > JAHQVV01. Next base: position 11,742 of record JBMYUK010000001.1, on the reverse strand, counting down.
TACGAGCAGGGGCCCAAGTCCGATGGCCGGCTTCGCCAACTCGGCGACACCTTCCTCGCCTACCCGAAGGACCCGGTCGTCGCGAGTCATCTGGTCGAGAAGTACAACCTGCGGCCCGGCATGATGCTCGAGTGCTCGCTCGGCAAGCCCTTCGGCGGCGGGCAGCAGCCTCAGCAGCGCAGCGGCAAGCAGAAGAAGATCAAGTACAGCGCCATCGACCCTCAGGCGCGTCGCGTGCATGACGTCTTGAAGATCGAAGATCAAGACCCCGCCGAGTTCGCGAATCTCAGAAACTTCGCGGACATGACGATCATTATGCCCGAGCCTCGTCTGACGCTCGAATACCCCGGCTGCCCCGATGCCTGTCGCTTGATCGACCTGTTTTGCCCGATCGGGTACGGCACGCGCGGCATGATCGTTTCGCCGCCCAAGGCCGGTAAAACCACGCTGCTCCAGAACATCGCGCTCGGCATCCAGACCAATCACCCCGAGGTCGATGTCTACGCCTTGCTCATCGACGAACGGCCCGAAGAAGTCACCGAGTTCCGCCGCAACGTGCCCTGCACCGTCTGGGCGTCGAGCAACGACCACACGCCCGAGCGACACTGCGGCCTCGCCATCGCGGCGATCGAGCGCTGCCGGCGATTGGCCGAGATGGGCAAGGACGTCGTCGTCTTGATGGACTCGCTCACGCGTCTCGGCCGAGCGTTCAACACCGCGCCGAACATGGCCCAGACCGGTCGTACGCTTTCGGGCGGCTTGGACGCCGGCGCGATGACGATCCCCAAGCAGATCTTCGGTGCCGCCCGAAAGTTCGAAGAAGGCGGCTCGCTGACGATCATCGCCTCCGCGCTCGTCGACACCGGCAGCCGCGGCGACCAGGTCATCTTCGAAGAGTTCAAGGGCACTGGCAACATGGAACTCATCCTCGACCGCAAGATCGCCGAGCAGCGCATCTTCCCCGCGATCGATCTCGCCGCCTCGGGCACGCGAAACGAAGACCGCCTGATCCCCAAGAAAGAGCTGACAACCGTCAATGCCCTGCGACGCCGGCTCCTGAATATGAATCCGGTCATGCAGGTCGAGCAGCTGCTCAAGGCGCTGCAACGCTTCGAAACCAACGCGGAACTCGTCGGCAGCCCGCAGCACAACGAAGAGGCGCAGCCGCGACGCGGGCCGCGCGGCAACTCGGGGATCACCCGGTGACGCGGCGGGTCGCGCTACTCTTGGCCGCGTCATCGATCGCGATGGGCTGCCAACAGAGCCGGCGCATCTCGATCGATGAACTCAAACAGCGCTATCAGGACACCGTCTTTGCCGACGGGGTGCTGTCGATCGTGCCGCTGCGGCTCGAGCCCGACAGCGATCCGCCGGTGATCGTCAATTGGGCCTACGCCGGAACGAAAGCGAACGAGCACCACGTCGTGATGCGCCGCCTGACGTGGGATGACGAGCAAAGGCCCGTCGGCGTTGAAGCACGCTATCGAATCGCGGCAAGCGATCTGACGATTCGAGAAACGATCGAGCAGACGGACTGGTTTGATGCATGGGTGCCCTTGTACGAAGCGGCGCTGTCGCCGGCCTTCGATCCGCCGCCGGACCTGCCGACCTCTCGGCGACCGCCCGGCCCCGCGACCGAGACACCGATCGTGCCCGCGACTTCGTCATCGTTCGAATCGACGCCAGCCACGTCAGAGCCCGTGCCAACCGAGGCCGACTAAGCGGTGAGCGCTTCGGCTTCTTTCACCAGCCAATAGACCTCGATCATGGTGCAGACGCAAGGGTAGGCCGAGCGATAGGCCGGGTACTGACACGCCTTGCCCTCGTCGTCGGCGCGGAAAGCGACGGGCTGCAAGCCATATCGATCGGCGGTGTCCAGTTCGTCGAGTCCGCCGGCCGACACGTACAGGCACGTCTTCGCCGGCAGCCCCAAGGCATCGATCGTGTGACGCAGCACGCGCGGGTCGGTGTGTCGGCAAGCGCCGCTCGTCGAGAGCAACTCGACATCGAGGTGCTTAGCCAACTCCGTTTGCTGAAGCATGAGGCGAACATCCGGCGGGACATCACCCACGACCGCGGTGCGCACGCCCGAGGCTCGGAGCCGTGTCAGCATCCGCACCGCGCCGCGTCGCGCAGTCAGACTCTTTCGAATCACCTGTTCGCGTTGATCGGCGAGCCGTCGGCGGAGCGTCGGGTCGAGCGTAATCTTTAAGTCTTCGCACACCGCCTGCAGATTCGATTCGATCCACGGCAGTTCGATATCCGCCGCGGTCTGGTGCGCGTGGTGATACCAGGCAGACGCGAAGCGGATCGGATCGACGCCGAGGCTTCGAGCCTGCATCATCGTCGCGTTCAGCGTGAAGTGCGGCTCGGGGTCTCGGAGCAGCGTGCCACGAAGGTCGAAGATTACAGCGTGATAAGTCATCCCATCGCTTTCCGCGTTCGCCACGATCGCGCAAACACTAAGGGATCTATCGGACGACACAGCCTCGATCGGACGCGTCTTCAGCCGGTTCAGTTGAAAACAATCGCGAAGACGAAGGCGTGCGTCGCCTGGGCAGCGGCGGGAAGATAGGCAGTGCCGAGTGAATCTGTATCGGCTGTAACGATTGGGGATGGTCAGCGGTTGTGCGGATCGGTGAGGGCCGCGAGGATCTCTTGGCCGTGCGGGTGCTCGGCGACCCAGCGCTTCAGCGATTCGAGTTGAGCGATGCCTTCGGCGCCGAGCCTCGCGCTCAGTCTGTTTTCGTCGGCTTTCTCGCGCCGCTGTCGGCGGACTTCGGCTTGCCAGCTATCGGTAAAGACCTGATGCGCTTCGCGATCGAGACCGACGGCCTTTAGCGCGGCCCACTCGTTGGCGTCGAACCAGAAGCCGCCGCAACTCGTGCACCGGTCGAGGTGAAACGAGACGTCGCCGCCGACCGCGACGCGCCGCATGTAACGGCCGCAGTCGATGCAGAGTTTGCCCGCATCGCTGTCGTCTTGCGCGACCGGCGCGAGCCGATCGCTGTCGCGCGAAGTCGCGGGCTGACTGGTCTTCAGCCAAGTAAAATACGCGGTGCCCTTGATCCAATTCCCTTCGCAGGTTGGGCAACGCCACGCATCCAGCCCGCCCGCGAGTTCGCATGGATCGAGTGCCGAGGACTCGCAGACCGGACATCGATGGATGTTTTTGGCCATGCCGCGATGATACACCGATCGGTATTTCAGTTCTGCGCATCGTCGGTATCGGTCGCGCGGATTTGCGTATCGGATGCGACGGACGCTGCTGGAAGCGCATCGGAGAATGCCTGCGCCGCTTCGCCGGGCGTTTGAGTTGAGCAGATGGCCGAGCTGACCGCGACGCCTCGGCATCCCGCTTCGACGAGTTCGTCGATGTTGTCGGGGGTGATGCCGCCGATGGCGAGGTGCGGCAGGCCGTTCCACGCGCGGTATTCGCGGAGGTACGCGGTGCCGGCGAGCTTGGGTTTGTGCTTGGTCGTGGTCGGGAACATCGGCCCGACGCCGCAGTAGTCCGCGCCGTCTGCCTGGGCTCGTTTTGCTTCGTCGAGACGCGCGGTGCTCACGCCGATGATCGCGTCCTGGCCGAGGATTTGTCGCGCGCGGCGGGGCGCGATGTCGCTTTGCCCGAGATGTACGCCGTCTGCGCCGCTGAGTTTTGCGAGGTCCGGTCGATCGTTGACGATCAACGCGGCTCGCGACGCGATGAGTTTGCGGACCGCATCGATGTGCTCGAGCAGCGCCCGGTCGGGCATGTCTTTTTCGCGCACCTGGACCGCATCGACGCCGTGATCGAGCGCTTCTTGCAAGACGACATGCCACGAATGAAACGTACAGAGCGACTCGGTAAGCAGCAGACATAAGCGCCACTGCCGGGGCGTTGCGCGACGTATCGCAAGAACCAGTCGTTTGACGACGTCGTAACTCTGATAGCGCAGGCGTTCGCAGGTCGAAACAAGATGACGCTGATCGCCATCCGAGTGCGAGTTGATCTTGGCGTACTCTTCGATCGCGCGGAGCGCTTCGGCCAAGCGTGACCCCGCCGCCAAGACGACATCTTCCGGTCCGTCGCGCGTTTGCTCGGCTTCGGTGCTGATCCGCGTGCCGACGTCGCCTTGCGTGTCGCGATCGGCGATGAGTCGGTTAAAGGGCTTAATCGCCGAGGTGAAGGCGTGACGCATCGCCTTGAGTTCGCCGGTCAGCTCGGCGTCCTGGACGAGGAAGCGCGCGGCCTCTTCGATAACGCGGAGCGCTTCGCGCGAGCGATTGGCGTTGGCGTCGGTGATGCGGCGGGGCGTGGTCATCGGCTCTCGGGGCGGGTGTCGTTCAGGGGCGTCTCGCTAAACGGCGTATTGAAAAGCTGGCCCCGCGAGATCGGGATGGCGGCCAGGCTGTAGGCGATCAGCAGCCAGAGCGCGAGGCAGGCGGTCGTTCGCCCCGGGTGATTGGCCCTGGCGAACCTCACCGCGAGTAGGCTGGCGAGTAGCAGCGCAACGCCGGCCCCGGCGTAGAAACTCCAGTGCATCGACGCGAGCATCGGCCGATCGAAGCGGGGCAGCCACGCGACGAGGTCGGGGCGTTTGTCGACCAGATAGCCGAGCACGGGCAGCGCGATCCCCAGCCCGATCATCATCGTGCAGGCGATCCATCGGCCGAACAGCCAGAGCTTGGCGTGGCGTCCTTCGCCCGAGAGATCGTGGTACTGCTGGATCGTCAAGGCGATGCAGACGCTCGCCGGCGCGACCGCGATCAGTAACGTCGACAAGCGCGTCGGCCCGGGCTCGAAAGCCAGCAACAGCGAGGCGACGATCAGCCAGCCCCAGCCGATCAGCATCCGGCGTCGGGCCTGGCCGGTCGAGGTGCTGAACGGCTGCGTCAGCGCGGGCACGAGCCAGACCACCCACACGCCGCAGAACGTCGCCGCGATCACGAGCCGCCAGCCCGCGCGCCCGAGCGTTTCGCCGATCGATTGCGCGGCGAAGTCGGGCCTCACTTCGTGGTACCAGCGCTGCCAGATCGCGGGGTCTTGCTCGATGACGTGCAGGACCCATGGCGTGACGATCAGGGCCGCCACCGCGCTCGACGCGAGCAGCCCCATGACGTGGCCGAGGCGTCGCGGGCAGAACATCGCGACGGCGACGGTGCAGAACAGCGTGCCGGGGATCGCGGTCGGCCCTGCGGTGAGGGTCGCCAGGCCCAGGCCCGCGCCGCAGACCAGCCACCCGATGAGTTGCCGAGCGAGCGACGGCGCGGCGCGCAGCGGTCGCATCGCCCAGAGCGCTCCCGCGATCGAGAGCGCGGACCACGCCATCGCGATGATCTCGCTGTTGGCGTGACGCCCGAAACCGATGAGCAGCGGCATCGTCATCGCGATCAGCGCCGCGACGACGCCGGTCGTTAAACCCCCGAGGCTGTAGCCCGCCCAGAACACCGCGCCGACAAAAAGCACGGCCATCAGGACCGACCCGATCCGCCCGCGAACGACCCAGGCTTTATTCGTCTCGGGATCGAGTGCGCTGCGATCGGGCACGAGTCCTAGAAACATGACCTGGTGAAACCACGTCCCGCCCGGCGGCTCTTGCCACTGACTCTCGCCGCGATAGACCGGGGTCCACGACTGCATCGAGGTCTCGCCATCGGCGATGGCGGTTTGGCGAAGCGTCGTTTCCGACGAGATGGCGACGGCTCGCGACTCGGTCTCGGACCACACGGCCGGGGTGCCGAGATCGATCATCAGCGGGATCATCGCGAGCAGTGCCAAGCCCAGCACGACGAGCCAGGCCAGCCCGACGTCGTGCCGCGGCTTGGGCAGGGTGGTCTTCGCGACGCGCTGATTCGCGGCGGGCTTGGTGCTCGACTCGGTGCGATGGATCGGTGCCGGATCGAAGGATGGTCGTTTGAGCTTATCCATCGGTGTGACGGTCGCGGTCCGCAGGATGCACAATTGTACTTGCCCAAGCCGCTGGGTGACACGCGATGGCGTTTCTATGGCTTTATCGCGGCCTCGGAATCGATCGAAGCGCAAGCCGCGCGACCGAGGCGATCATTGATTCTGATCGAGATAGGGCTGCGCCTCGCGCATCGCCTGATCGAGAAAGGCTTCGGGTACGACGAGCGTATCCCGTCCGAGCGGGAGGATGATGAGTACGCGTTTGCCGCTGCCGGGCAGATCGATTAACGCCATCGCGCCTTGGTGGCCTTCTCGTCTTGCGACGACTTGAGCTTCGTACTCGAGTACGCCGACGCCGAACGCGTCGATCGGGATCTTGAATCGCCCCTGGCCGTCGGTGACGTGTTGGCCGAGCGATTGGGTTTCGGTCGGCGTGTTGGGTTCGAAGACGGCTTGGACAACCGCGCCGCCGCCGGTCGGATTAGATTCGGTGAGCCGAGGATCGTCTCGGTCTACGACGATGACCGACGCGGTCGATCCGCGTATCACCCGGCCTTCGAGCGCGTAGCCGCTGCAGCCGGTCATCGCGGCGAGTACCAGGCAAATCGATGCGAGCCAGCATGGTTTGAACGGATGCGGCATGGTTCTAGATCGGCTTGAGTTCGTCGGCCTCGGGGAGGTCCTTGAGCGAGCCGAGGCCGAAGACTTCGAGAAACTGCTTGGTCGTGCCGTACAGCATGGGCCGGCCGATTTCTTCGGATCGACCGACGACCTTCACGAGGTGCTTATCCATCAGGCTTCGCAAGACCTCGCCGCTGGCAGCGCCGCGGACCGCTTCGATCTGCGCCCGCACGATGGGCTGCTTGTACGCGACGATCGCGAGGGTTTCGAGTTGGGATGCGCTCAGTCGGCCGTCTTGCTTCACACGCTTGAGCCCGTCGAGGACGTCCGCGTACTTCGCGAGCGTCACGACCTGCCAAGCGCCGGCGACTTTCTCGATTCGAAAGCTCCGACCGGTCCGCTCGTAGTCGACGTTCAGGGCGTCGATCGATTCTTCGATCGCTTTGCTGGCACCGGAGAGGGCGAGCGCCTCGGCGACTCGCGCCGCGGTCATCGGCCGATCGCTGGTCATCAGCGCCGCTTCGACCCGGCGATCCAGATCCTCGGGAAGGATCAACGGAGCGTCGCGCGCTTCTGAGGATGTGGCGACCTCATCGGCTTGCGATTCGGGTGCCTCGTCTTCGGCGACACTGGGCGGTTGTTCATCCATGATTCGCCATTGTAGCGGACGGCGAAAACGTCGCCGGATGAAGATCTAGCGGTCGAAAGCTTTGATTGCTTGTCGATCGGCGTGCCGTCACGCCCGGGGCTCGGCCGATCAGCCGACCTGACGCCGCAGCGCATCCATGTGGTTCTGGAGGTTTCGGCCTGGGCAGGTGGTCGGATTGATCTCGCGGTGCGAGCGGACCATGGCGGGATTGATGCGGTTTTGCCGGGCGATGGCGGCGGTTGCGCTGTAGAGGGCTTTGAGTTGTGCGCTGCTGGGCGACTGCTTTTCGAAGTTGCCGAGGACGAGGATGCCGACGTTGTGTTCGTTGTTCTGGCTGACGTGGGCGCCCTGGTATTGGATGGGCCTGGCTTCCCAGACGCGGCCGGCGCGATCGACGATGTAGTGGTAGCCGATGTCGCCCCAGCGGTTTTCGCCGGTGTGGTACTTGCGGATTTTTTCGATGCGCTCGGCGGTGGCGGACTTGCTGGTGAAGTTGACGGCGGTCCATCCCTCGTGGTGGATGGTCAGCTTGCTGATGCCGCTCATCGCGTTGACCTTCGAGCGCGTCGGGCCGGTGCGGGTCCAGTTGGATCGGCTGATGGCGTCGATGCCGGCGACGGACGCGGCGACGGAACTGGATTGTTGCGCGGGCGGGGGAACGGGTTGGCGATAGGACGGCTGGACGGGCGTGTAACGCTGGTTGGTCGCGGGGTTCGCCGGGTAGCCGGGCCAGTTCGCGACGGGGCGTCGGCCCTGCCCCGAAACCGAGGTGCTCGAGCAGCCGCCGAGGGTCATCGCGGCCAGGCTGGCCATGATCGCTTGTCGTCTCGTCAGACCCATTTCCGTCCTTTCGTGATCGTTTGCAGCACGCGGTCGCACTTACCGATTGCGACGCCAACCGAACGCGTCTGCGCACACCCGACATCGGGCGATTTTATGCTTTCGCTGAAGAATTGCATCTGGCCGACGCCGCGTCAAGGCTCGCGCGGCGGGTTGGGCGGTGTCGGCGTCGATCGCGTTGTGTTATTCGGTCGTTGCGGGCTGAAGCGTCATCGTCACCTTCGGCGAAGCGGACTCGGCCGGCGCGGCGGTTTCCTCGCGTCCCGTGGCGAAGACCGCCATGGGCACGACCGGCGTCTGCTTCTGCACGTCCAGCATCGTCCGCCAACCGGTCGCCGCCTTGATGAGGCTGCCCATCTGCATTGGCAGGGGCGGGCGGTAGGGGTGCATCGGCTGGTCGTGCTGCAGGGTCGGTGCCTTGCTGATCGCGAGGATGCCGCCGCTCGGGTCCGCGATGCGCTTGGCTTCTTGGATGAGGGAAACCGGGTTGTCGTGGGCCTCCATGCGGTCGAACAGGCAGACGAGGCCGGCGCTGTGATCGTCCATGGGTAGGCGTCGCAACTCGGTCTGATGGATGAATCGCGGCGGCTTGTCGGGATAGCCCGCGCGATCGGCGTGGTGCTTCGAGAACTCCTCGGCCAATTCGAGGTGAGACGGCTCCCGCTCGATGCCGATGGCTTGCACCCCGCGCGTCGCGAGAATCTGTACGACGATCCCCGACCCGCAATCCGGGACGACGACCGGTCGTCCGGGCTCGACCAGACCGCGCTCGAACAGCTGCGTCACCGAACTGACCTTGTACATCACCCATTGCGCGAAGGCTTGGTCGCTGTTAAAGCGTGCCCACTCGCTGGTCTCAAAACGCTCCGGCACCGCGCTGGCCGGGGTGATATCGACCCCGGCCGGGACGCCGAACACGTTCGCGTTCCACAAGAGCGGCGTGCCCGCGTACCGCTTTCGAACCACGTCGAGATCCGGCGCGATGCGATCGAACCCCCACTTGTCGCGGAAGACCTGCAGCGACGTGTCGATCCCCCGGTCGCTGTCCGCGTTGGTCGCGCGGACCTGCCGCAAGGTATGACGATGCGTGAACACGATGTCCGGCACCGCCCAGCAGCGATACCCCGCCAATCGCGCACGCATGCCGAAGTCGACCGTCTGCCCGCGCATAAACGCCTCGTCGTAGCCTTCCAGCTGGTCGTACAACTCCCGCGTGCAGCAGTAAAAACAACCCATCACGTGATCGACCTCGATCGCGCGTCGGACGAGGTCGCTGGGCAAGCCCTGGCAGAGGTGGTGATAGCCTTTGGGGTGCAGGAGGAAATCGCCCATCGCGTGGACCTTGCCGTCGGGCGAGAGCTGTTTGGGCCCGATGACGCCGAGGTCGTTCGGCGCGGCGTCGAAGCGTGCGCAGAGCTTGGCCGCCCAGTTGTTGGTGTGGATCACGATGTCGCCGTCGAGCCGCGCGAGCAGTTCGCCCTTGCTCGCGCGGACGAGTTTGTTCGCGGTGATCGACAAGACCCCGCAGTGTTCGTCTTCCATCAGCGTGAGAAACGGCTGGCCATCGCGCCAGGTTTTCGCCGCCCATTGTCGTAGCGTCTCGATCGAGTCGTCGGTCGAGCCGTCGTCGAACGCGAGGATCTCCAAGGGCGTCGGGTCGTCTCCGAGCGTGTCCCATAGCGACTGCAGCAGGTCGCCGATGAGGTCGGTCTGCCCGTCTTTGGACGACTGCTTGCCGTTGTTGAAGTTCGGGATGAGGATGGAAAGTCGCGGGTCGGGCATGGGCTAGTTGCGGGTGACGGGCGGTGTTGGTTCGTTCGGGAAGGGCGCGGCGATCCGATCGCACTGGCACATCGTTGCCGCGGTGGAGGCGGGCCACCACTCATCGCGATCGGCTACACCTGTCTTCGGTTATCGGACAAATTCACGTCCATAGACGGATGCCGTCGATCCCTCCGTTATGAGTCAGACCAATGCGATCGCCGTTCAAGCCGACCCGCTCCAAGCCTCGCGTCGTCCGCTGTGGCGCGTCGAGTCGGGCGGGGACGGGTTGGTCGTGGTGCGCGGCGTCGAGACGCCCGATCCCGAGCCGGCGGACTGGCGCGATCGCTTGGCGTGGTTTATCCGCAACGCGCCGGGCGTCTGCATGGTCGGGGCCAAGCGATTTTTTCCGTCGGGTCAGGTCTTTTCTCTCGGCGAATGCGTGATCCATCCCAAGGGTTTCCATCACGTCGGCAAGGGCGTGGACGGCAAGTGCTATCGATTTCCGGAGGCCTGCGACACGATCGCCGGCGGGGTGTCGGTCGTCTCTGAGCCGGCCTTCGAGCGTGCCGGCGGACAGCGGCTGCTCGAATCGCTCGGGCACCTGGGCATGCTCGGGCTGGGTTTGTCGGTGCGACGCGACGGCGGGGGGGTGCTCGCGGTGCCGCAGGCCGGGGTGGTCGACACGTTCAGCCCGGCTCGGAACCGCGAGGAGGCGTCTGCCTTCTTCGACGAATTCGGTTTCGACTGGGTCGCGCCCGATCTCGATCGCGTGCGCGAGGCGCATGCGGGCAAGGGGCTGTTGTGGAACGCGGCTTTTCACGCGGGTACGATGCCGTTTGAGAAATACGACGAGCGCGGCGCGATGCACTGGGACAGCTATCAGAAGGCGGATGTTTATCGCCAGCGGGCCGAGCACCTCAAGCAGCTGGTCGCGAAGTTCACGCTCGAGCCCGACGGCGTGGGCGGGTGCGTCCTCGACGTCGGCGCGGGCGACGGCCTGTTCACCCACCTCTTCGCGACCGCTGGCTGCCGGGCGATCGGTCTGGACCCCGAGCCCGAGGGCATCGCCGTCGCGCAGAAGATGTGCCAGGCCCAGTCCTATCCCCAGGGCACCGAAGCGCCCGAGTTTCGCGTCGGGGTCGGCGACGCGATCCCCTTCGAGTCCGAGACGATCGCCTGCGCCGCGATGCTCGACGTCATCGAACACCTGTCCAACCCCATCGGCGTGCTCAACGAAGTCGCCCGCGTCCTCAAGCCCGGCGGACATCTCATCTGCGTCACCCCCGCCTGGCAGTACGGTACCTCTTCCGACCCGGTCTACCACGGCTACGAGTACACCCAGGAAGAACTCAACCGCCAAATCAACACCGCCCGCGGCATGCGCGTGATCCACAACGGCCAGATCGGCGGGGTCTATCGCGATCTCGTCGTCGTCGCGAAAAAGGGCTGAACGCCGGCACATTCCATCGAACCGACACGGATGCGATGGCGCGAACCCCGGTGAGCCTGCAATTCGACGCCAGTGCACGCGGTGCCTTCCGACCGCTCGCGTACAATCGAGCGATCGACGAGTCGTCGCAAGGAATTCGGACTCATGGCCAGCGATCGCGTCAACCGGCTGCTTCAACTCATCACGCTGCTGCAGAGTCGCACCGGCTGGGACGCCAAGTCGCTTGCGCGGGAACTCGACATTTCCACGCGCACCCTCTTTCGCGACCTCAACACACTCGAAGAAGCGGGCATCCCCTGCCGATCTGAAGACGGCGGCGACTACCAGATTCAGCGCGGTTTTTTCCTACCGCCGATCTCGCTCACCGCGCCCGAGGTGCTCGGGCTCATGCAACTCACCCGCTTCGTCGGCCAACACCGCGAACGACCCTTCCACGCCCAAGCGCTCTCGGCCATCTACAAACTCATCACGACCGTGCCCGAACCGCTCCGCGCGACCTGCGGACAGATGCTCGGCAACATGTCGATC